>LJUF01000089.1 GCA_001303665.1 Phycisphaerae bacterium SM23_33
CTGGAGGTGGGCGACTTCGTCCGGCTGCTGGACCTCATGCCGACGATCGTCGAGCTCGGCGGCGCCCGCGCCCCGGACCGGCTCGACGGCAGGAGCCTGGTTCCCCTGCTTCGCGGCCAGACCCCGCCCAACTGGCCCGACTCGGTTTACTGCGAGCATCACGGCGAGGTCTGGGGGTATCAGTCGCAGCGGATGGTCCGCACCCGGCGCTGGAAGTACGTGTACAACCCCCACGACGTGGACGAGCTGTACGACCTCCGGGACGACCCGGCCGAGATGAGCAACCTCATCGAGGACCCGGCCCAGGCCGGCGTCCTCGGTGAAATGAAGGCGCGCCTGCTCGGCTGGAACGACGCGACGAACGACATGTTCAAGTGGCTGTGGGTCAGGTGGAACTTCCCCGAGCCGGTGCGGCCGGAGGAGGTATGCCCCGAGAAGCTGCCGCTCACCTGCGATCCGGCAGAAAGGAGTCAGCCCCAGGCATGAAGCCCCCGAACATTCTCTTCGTTTTCTCCGACCAGCATCGCTACAGCGCCCTGGGTTCCAGCGGCAGCGGCGTGGTTCAGACACCCAACCTGGACCGGCTGGCGGCCGAGGGCACGGCCTTCGACCAGGCCTTCTCCTGCTATCCCCTGTGCTCGCCCTACCGGGCGCAGCTTCTGACCGGGACCTACTGCCACAGGAACCTCGTGGTCTGCAACGAGTACGCCCTGAAAGGCGGCCAGCCGACCCTGGCGGAGGTGCTCGGCCAGGCCGGCTACCACACCGGTTTCATCGGCAAGTGGCACCTGGGACACGGACCTTACCCCGAGCCCCGGCGTCACGGCTTCGATTACCTGGCCGCGTATAACTGTGGGCACGGTTTCTACAAGACCACCTACCACGAGAATGAACGGGGGCCGATCCCGTTTGATTGCTGGGCCCCGGAAGGCGAGACCTCGCTGGCGATCGAGTTCATGACCCGGCACCAGGCCGGCGGCGGCAATTCTCCCTTCGCCCTGATGGTCGGCTGGGCCCCGCCGCACTGGCCCTACGACCAGTTCCCGCAGGAGTTCAACACCTATGACCCGGCCGGGATCGAGCCGCCCGGCAACGTGCCCGAGCAGATGCGGGACTTCGCCCGCGGCGAGCTGGCGCAGTACTACGGCTGCGTCAGCGCCCTGGACGCCCAGATGGGACGGCTGCTGGAGGCGCTGGAGCGGCTGGGGCTGGCCGAGGACACCATCGTCTGCTACAGCTCCGATCACGGCGACCACCTCAGCAGCCACGGCTACGGCAAGCCGGGGGACACCTGGCTGCCGCCTCACATGCGGGCCTCCAAGGCCACGCCCTACGAGGAGTCCATTCACGTGCCCTTCCTGATCCGCTGGCCGGGGGAGATCCCCGCCGGCATCCGCTGCGGCGCCCTCGTGGACGTCATGCCCACGCTGCTGGGCCTGTGCGGGCTGGAGTCACCCGGCAGCGTTCAGGGGGCGGACTTGTCCCACGCCGCTAGATGCCGGCCCGGGCCGCTGCCCGATTCGGTCTACCTTCAGAACATGGGCGTGGGCTGGCCGAACCGCAGGGAGTTCACCGGCTTCTGGCGCGGCCTCCGGACCGAGCGCTGGCTCTACGCCAGGTGGCTGAACGACCGCCTGGCCCCGTGGCTGTTCGACAGCCAGGAAGATCCCGCCGAGATGCGCAACCTCGCCGGCAAGCCCGAGCACGCGCAGACTCAGCAGCAGCTCGAAGCGCGGTTGCAACGCTGGATCGAACAGACCGAAGACCCCTTCGAGACCGGCCAAAGAGATGACGTGAAGGGAATGCTCGTGCTGGGCCAGGAATTCGCCAGCCAGAGATGGAAGCACCTGAAGGTGTGACGGCGTCGCCCTTCCGCGAGCCTGGTATGTCGGTAAAGGCAAAGAACATCCTGCTCATCCTGACCGACCAGCAGCGGAAGGACTCCATCGGCGCGTACGGCAATCCCCTCGTGCGGACGCCGAACCTGGACCGGCTGGCGGCCGAGGGCCTCCGGTTCGAACGGGCGTACTGCCAGAACCCGTTCTGCTCGCCGGCCCGGGCCAGCATCCTCACGGGCCTGTATCCGCGGACGCACGGCCTCTGGCACAACGGCATCCGCTTCGACGAGGTCGGCGCGCCCACGCTGGGCAACATCCTCACCGAGCGCGGCTACCGGACGGGGTCGGTGGGCAAGGTCCACCTGGGGCCGAGCTTCGGCCCGCACCCGCCGGCGGGCTTCGAGGAGTCCCGCGACTACTGGGCCAGGCACCCGGAGATGCGCCACTGGCACGGGCCGTACTGCGGCTTCCAGGAAGTGGAGATGACCCTCGGCCACGTGCATTACTCCACCACCAGCGGCCACTACGGGGCGTATCTGGCCGAGAGCTTCCCCCAGGGCGTGGACCTCTTCAAACGTGAGAACGCCTTGCTCGACCGGGGCTGGTTCGAGACCTGGCGGAACGCCATGCCCGAGCAGCACCATTACAACACCTGGATCGCCCGGCGGACCATGGCCATGATCGACCGCTTCGCCGGTGAGCCCTTCTTCATCCATTGCTCCTTCCCGGACCCGCACCACCCGCTCAGCGCCTGCGAGCCATACGCGACGATGTACGATCCGGCCGACGTCCCCGAGCCCATCGCCGCCTCGCCGGAGGAGCTGGACGGGATGCCGCCTGTGTACCGCGCATACCACCTGGGTGAGGACAATTACTTCGCCAAGGTGCCGTCGTTCCCGCAGAAGATCGCCGGGGCCCCGCTGCGGGAGATGATCGCGCAGATGTACGGCATGGTCACCCACGTGGACCGCTGCGTCGGGCTGATCCTCGACCACCTGAAGGCGAGCGGCCTGCTGGACACGACGCTGGTCATCTTCACCACCGACCACGGCGAGCTGATGGGCGACCACGGCTTCGTCCTCAAGGGGCCGTTCTTCTACCAGTCGCTGCTGAACGTGCCGCTGATCGTGAGGGCGCCGGGGGCCGAGGCCGGCGTTCGCCGAGAGCTGGCCGCCCACGTGGACCTGGTGCCGACGGCGTTTGACTGCCTCGGCCTGGAGGTCCCCGAGCACCTTCCCGGCCGGTCGCTCAGGGGCCACCTGGAGGCACGCCCGCTCAACCCGCGGGAGGCGGTCCTGACCGAATTCCGCCCCTTCGGCGGGCCGAACATGAAGGTGCTCCACACCGAACGGTGGAAGTACGTCTACTACGGCGGCGAGCCCTGGGGCGAGCTGTTCAACCTCGACGAAGACCCCCGGGAGCGAAGGAACCTCTACGGCGACCCGGCCCATGCCGGTCAGCAGCGGCGGCTGCACGCGAGGCTGCTGGACGAGCTGGTCGCAACGGAGGCCGCCTGGCCCGGCAGGGGCCCCTGGCTGTGAAGGGAGTTCGATCGTGAAAGCCTGGATGGACGGCCAATTCGTGCCGCAGGAAGAGGCCAAGGTGCCTATTCTGTCCCACAGCTTCAGCCGGGGTTCGGCCATCTTCGAGGTGCTGGACGTGGTCTCTTCGCCGGAGGGCCCGGCCCTGTTCCGGATCGACGCCCACGTGGACCGGTTCTTCCGCGGCGCCGAGCTGCTGCACATGCCGCTGCCGCTGGGCAAGGCCCGGCTCGTCGAGGCCGTGAAGGAAACCGTCCGCGCCAACGCCCTGGCCGCCGGCGCGGTGAAGTTCTTCGGCTACTACGCCTCGCCCGAGCTGGGCCTGATACCGCAAGAGGCCCGCGCCCACGTGGCCATTTTCTGCTTCGACCTGCGGCAGGCGCTGGCCGCCAGCGGCCGCCTCCTGGGCGAGCCCGTGCCACTACATGAACGCCTTCCTCGCCAGGTGGGAGGCCGTCCGGAAGGGCTACGACGACGCGATCATGCTGGACGAGGCCGGCTGCGTCGCGGAGGGGCCGCTGAGCAATATCTTCTTCGTAAGAGACGCGACGGTGAGCACGCCGAAGCTGAACAATGCCCTGGCCGGCGTAACCAGGGACAGCGTCATCGAGATCGCCAGGGCCATGGGCCTCACCTGCGTGGAGGCCGACATCACCTCCGAGCAGGCGGCCTCGGCCGACGAGGCCTTCTACACCGGCAGCGTCGTCCGCATCAAGCCGATCCGGGCCATCGAGGGCAGGAGCCTGGGGGCTTCCTGCCCCGGGCCCGTCACGAGGAAGATCCAGGCGGCCTTCGACAGCGCCTACGAAGGACGCGACGTCCGCTACCGGAAGTGGCTGACGCACGTTCAGTGACGCACGCGTGCCGGAACGGGCGGCCCGGCCGGTCTGAACGGCCGGCGGACGGGGCCGCCGCGCCGCGGGAATTCGCGGAGGTCTGATTGCGATGGCACCGACCCAGCCGAACATCCTGTTCATCATCACCGACCACCACGCCCACTTCGACCACAGCCGGCCGGGCGAGTTCGAGTTCGCCCCGCCGGTCTTCGAGCGCTTCTGCTCCCAGGGGGTGCGCTTTGATCGGGCGTACGCGGTGTGCCCGATCTGTTCCCCGGCGCGGGCGAGCATGCTGACCGGCCTCTACCCCAGCGTCCACGGCCTGAGGTGGAACACCGAGGCGACCCGCATGCCCGGCAACCGCACCGACTTCGCCACGGGCACGCGCCTGTACAGCCACTTTCTCAGCGAGCAGGGGTATCGCAGCGCCTACGTCGGCAAGTGGCACTGCGGCCACGATCAGCTGGCCGCCGACTACGGCATCGAGGGCTGGTCTCTGCCGGACTACGGCAAGGTCTACATGTCCGAGGCCTATCGCGGGTACGCGAACGAGCGCGGCCTGGGCGACGCCCGCGCCCGCATCGAGCATTACCTGGAGCGCCCGGAGTGGGAGGGCAAGACCCTCATCCTGCACCACGAGTCTCCCTGGCGCTTCATGAACGGCTCGGGCGTGCTGGTCGGCCCGCCCGAGGCCCACGAGGAGAGCTTCGTCGCCCACCTGGCGGTGGAGAAGCTGAAGCAGCTCGCCGGCGCCGATCAGCCGTGGAGCCTGGTGGCGAGCTTCTGGGGGCCCCACCAGCCCTACTACCCCACCGAGCCCTACGCCGGGATGATAGACCCCGGGAGCATCCCGCCGTACCCCAGCTTCGAGGACGACTGCCGGGGCAAGCCGCTGCGGCACCTGATCCACCGTGACCTGACGCACGGCCCGCCGAGGAAGTACTGGCCGGACTGGCCGGTGTGGCAGGAGGTCGTCGCCCGCTGCTACGAGCAGCAGCTCCAGCTCGACGCCGCCGTCGGCACGATCCTCGCCGCCCTGGACAGCCTGGATCTGACTGGGAACACCCTGGTTATCTGGCTGGCCGACCACGGCGACGCCCTGGCCAGCCACGGCGGCGTCTGGGACAAGGCCTCCACCTTCACCGAGGAGGTCGCCCGCGTGCCCATGGCCGTTCGCTGGCCGGGCGAGCTTCGCGCCGGGACGCGGACCAGCCGGCTCGTCTCCAACATGGACGCCACGGCGACCATGCTCGACGCCGCCGGGGCCTCCCTGCCCGCCGGCATGCACAGCCGCAGCCTGCTGCCGCTCTGCCGCGACCCGCAGGCCGCCGACTGGCCCGACCAGGTCGTCTGCGAGCACAACGGCCACGGCGACAACATCCTCCAGAGGATCGTGGTGACGGATCGCTACAAGTACGTGGCCGCCCTGTTCGACGGCGACGAGCTGTATGACCTCCAGAAAGACCCCCACGAGATGACCAACCTCCTCCACTCCGGCGAGCACGCGGGCGTATGTGAGGAGATGCGTGCCCGGCTGATCGAGCACATCGAATGCACCGGCGACCGCCTCGCCGCAGCCAGGCTGCTGTACGCCCTGAGGCACGGACTGTGACGGCGGCCGGGGCGCCCCGGCGGCCGCGGCCTTCACTCATAGATCTCGGCCGGCCCCAATACCTCTCCGTAGTGCGGCCTCAGAAAGCGCCGCGTCAGGTAGCACAGCTCGCACTTCTGCCGCGCCGTTTCCGGCACCTGGAAGCCGTGCTCCCGCCGGGCGAACTCGGCAAGCCCCCACGGCCCCTCCTGGCTCAATATCCCGGTGACGAAGTTGGCCTCCCGCAGGCCGCGGGCCATCAGCTCACGTACAGCGACCCGGTCGGCCTTGCCGAGGATGACCCCGCAGTTCGTCTGGACGTTGTCGTACGGGTCCACGTGCACTTCCCAGATCTCATCCGCGTCGAACTCCGCGGCGCAGTGCCTCGGCCGGGGCCCACCGGTCCATGCCCGCATCGGCGGGATTTGGTCAATCGGAGCCGGCTCGACGAACCGGGCAAGCTCCGCGCAGGCCCGCCCGACGAACATCGGCGGACTGGTGCGAACGTATTCGCTCAGCCTGGCCTCGTCCCGCGCGATCTCGGCGTAGTCGCGCACCTGCTCGTCCGAGGCGTCCGTGGCCCAGACGTTCTCCTGGCCGAACACCTGCCTGGCGATGCGCCTGGCCCGGATGAAGTTCCCCGGCGGCACGGACTGCTGATGGTACGGGTCGGCGCTGAGCAACACCCCGAGCACGCCGCGCTGCTTGAAGTAGCCGAAGCGCTGCCGCACCACCGCGTCGTCTTTGGCGAAGGAGCAATTGGTCTCGATGAAGTGCGGGGAGAGGTGCCGCTCGTCCGCGAGCTGGAGTGTCTCGGCCAGGACGTCCCAGTACAACATCGGCTCGCCGCCGGCGACGTGGACCACCCTGCCCAGCTCGTGAAGCTGGCCCAGGTAGCGGACGCAGCGATGCGGGTCCATGACCACGTCCGGCCGGGCCCGCGTGCAGGCGAACAGGCAGTGTCGGCAGGAGATCGTGCAGCGATAGGTGAAGAGTATCGCCGCCACCTTCATCTCGCGACCGGCCTTGGCCAGGCCGATCTGACGGATGCGCTGGTCAACGACATCGCGCTGCATCAGGGGCTCCGAAAAGCACGCGGGCGGTTTGTCCGCTGCCCCGGCCATTGTATCTTGCGGAGTGCATCGTGTCCGCTAACGAGACCTCGAGCCGGCGCGGACCTGCGCCCGACGGCACCCGCCGCAACGCGTTGCCTCAAGGTCAACAGCAGCAAAGACTTGCCGGCTCAGCCCCGCGCCCCGGCCAGCGTGATCCGGATGACCCAGACGCTGTTGGTCCCGGCCGAGGACTCGGGGATGGCCGCCCAGCCGTGCGGGATGCGATCGTAGATGTAGAGCAGATGCGTCGCGTCCAGCGGCACCACCTCGGTGTATGAGGAGGTGTGGTCGTGCCGGCGGATCTTCTCGGCGAGGCAGGCGTTGTGATGTTTGCGGATGTCCACCTGCTGCCAGTCGCTGCCGGCCCCGTCGGTGTTCAGCCACAGGTACAGCCCGGGCCGGCCGCCGGAAAGGACGACCGTCCCGTCGGCCATCACCGCGAGGCTCGGCTGAACGGAATGCGGGCCGGCCATGGCGGTGGGCTTGGCCCAGGTCCTGCCGTCGTCGCTGCTGTAGCTCTGGCCATAGGGGGCGCCGCCCATGCGGAACACGCACATGATCCGCCCGTCCTTCAGCCGGCAGAGGGCGGATTCGCACGGGCCCTCGCTGCCGGCCAGGCCGCAGTCCTCGTCGGCGATGACCGAGCGGATGGTCCAATCCACGCCGTCGGCCGACTCGGCCGCGACGAGGGCGTATCGCTTGGCGTCCTTGAAATATCCGTACAGCGTCGCCAGGTAGCCGCCCTTCAGCCGGACCGTCTGGCCGTTGAAGACGAACCCGGCCAGTCCCAGCTGGGGGGCAAAGCTCCTGTCGGGGCTAGGCCAGCCGGCGACCGTGACGCCGCCCTCAACCTGCCTGACCAGCCGCTTGCCCTTCGGGCAGAGCTGATACGGGGCGGCCAGGACCCCCCTGCCCTTGGGGTACAGGTAGTACGGCAGCAGCAGCTGATCGCCCGACGGCAGCCGCAGCGTGCTTTCGCCGTACGCGGCGGGCACGGGCGTCGTCCAGGTCAGGCCGCCGTCGCCGGACCAGGACATCAGGCTGGTGGCGGTCCGGGTGTGCACGTCGGCGTGGGAAGACATCTGGGCCAGCAGGTCGCCGTTGACAAGCACCGTCAAGGTGGGGAACCACAGGTACCCCTTCCGCCGCGCCACCAGCACCGGCTGCGAGAGGCCGACCTTCACGCCCTTCAGCTCGATGGTGTCCTTGACGACCCACCCGACCGGGGCGGTCGCTGAAGTGTTCGCCAAGTTGTTCTTGCCCACCTTGGTCCTCTCCTGGCCCGGCAGCGCCATGAACGCCAGAAGCCAGCACACCGGCATGACGACCGGCCGGACGCTTTTCATCACGGATGTCCCGGGCAACTGCCTCATTGCCGTTTCGAACGCTGCGTGCCGATAATGTACCCGCTCCGGGCGGCGCATGCCCGCAATGCCTGGGCCGCCCCCGGAGCTTACGTTCCGAGTACGGCTCGTGCCGGCCCTGCCATGCCGGCCGCCGGCGAGCCGGACGAAGTGAGCAGGGAGCTGTGCCATGCAGGAACGTGTCGTGCTGATCGGCGCCGGCAGCGCCATGTTCACCCGCGGGCTGGTGGCCGACCTGATTGACCGCGGCTGGCAGGCCGACCTGGCCCTGGTGGACGTCGACCCGCAGGCGCTGGCCGTGGCCGAGGCCGTCACGCGGAAGATGATCGAGGCCAAGCGGGCGCCGGTCCGGCTGGCGGCGGCCACCGACCGCCGCGAGGTGCTGGGCGGCGCGACGGCCGTGATCTGCACGGTCGGCGTGGGCGGCCGGCGGGCCTGGGAGCAGGACGTTTTCATCCCCCGCCGCCACGGCATCTACCAGCCCGTCGGCGACAGCGTCATGCCCGGCGGCACCTCCCGGGCCCTGCGGATGGTCCCGGCCATGGTGGACGTCGCCCGCGACGTGATGGACCTGTGCGGTGAGGCCTTGTTCTTCAACTACGGCAACCCGCTGGCGTGCGTCTGCCGCGGCGTGCGCCAGGCCACCGGCGCCAACGTGATGGGCCTGTGCCACGGCGTGCCCGAGGTGGGCCGGTACCTGGCCCAGGCGCTCGGCGTGCAGCCGGAGCGGTTTCGCTACAGCGCCGTCGGCATCAACCACCTGACTTGGTTCGTGGAGGCGCGGGTCGGCGCCGAGGACCTGATGCCGAAGCTGCGCCGCATCGCCGAGCGGCGCGGGGCGGCGCCGGAGGCGGCCGGCCCCGACCAGCCGCCCGCCGCCGACAACCCGTTCAGTTGGCACCTGATGCGGCTGTTCGGCGCCTTCCCCGCGGTGCTGGACCGCCACGTCAGCGAGTTCTTCCCGCACCTGTCCCGCGGCGGCAAGTACTACGGCAGGACGCTCGGCGTGGACGTCTTCAGCCTGGAGGACACCATCGCCCACGGCGACCGCATTTACGAGGAGATGCGCGAGCTCGCCGCCTCGCCCGCCCCGCTGCCAGAGGGCTACTTCCAGCGGATCAGCGGGGAGCACGAGCAGGTGCTGGAGATCATCGAGAGCGTTCGGACCGACGCCGGGCGGGTATATTCGGCCAACCTGCCCAACCGCGGGCAGGTGCCCAACCTGCCGGGCGAGGCCATCGTGGAGTCGCCGGCCGCCGCCGACGGAGCGGGGCTGCGCCCGCTCCAGCAGAGGCCGCTGAGTGCGGCCCTGGCCGGCACGCTGGCGACGCGCTTCATGTGGGTGGAAACGACGGTGCAGGCCGCCCTGGAAGGCAGCCGCGACAAGTTCATCCAGGCCCTCGTTCTGGACGGCGCGGTCGATTCCCTCGAGACGGCCGCCAGGCTGGCGGATGAGCTGCTGGCCGCCCAGGCGCAGCACCTGCCGCAGTTCGCCAACCGAACGCCGGGGTAACCCGGACCACTGGAGGCAGCCCGTGAGACTGGCGGCTTTCCTGACGAAAAGGCAGGTGGAGACGATCCACCGCGGCGCCCTGCGCGTGCTGGCGGAAGTGGGCGTTCGGGTCGAGCACGAGGCGGTGCGGAAGCGGCTCACCCGTGCCGGCGGCCAGTGCGGCGCCGGCCAAGCCGTCCGCTTCCCGTCCAAGACCGTGGAACGCCTCATCGCCGAGGCGCCCAAGCGGAAGCCGGCAAGAGCCCGCGCCACGGTAAGCGCCCGGGTGGGGGTGTACGGTTCCCGGTATCTCGATCCGGCCACCGACGCGCTGCTCGATTTCGACGAGGACCGGCTGGGGCGGTACGCCGCCCTGGCCAGAAGCATGCATCACGTGCAGGACACCAACATCCTGGGCGTGCCGTTTCCGGTCGAGGGAGTTCCCGCCGCGTATCAGCCGCTGGCGGAGAAGCTGTATGCCTGGAAGCACGGCCTCCGCCCCGGCGGCAGCGTCCTTTTCACCGGCCTGTGCGAGCCGCTGCTGGAGATGTTCCAGTGCCACGCCGCGGCCCACGGCCGCAGCACGGAGGAGGTCTTCGCCGCGGCCGGCTACATGATTTCGCCGCTGCGGCTGGCCCGGCCGGAATGTGAGCAACTCCTGTTCTTCGCCGAGCGCGGGCTGCGGATGTGGATCGGCCACCTCCCCTCGCAAGGGGGGACCGCCCCGGTTTCGTTCGCCGGGGCGATGGTGCTGGCCCTGGCCGAGCAGCTCTTCCTGTACCTCCTCAGCCGGTCCTTCTGGGACCAGGCGGAGCTGGCGCTGGGCGGGGAGGTGGCCGTGGTGGACATGCGGCGCGGCTGCACCCGCTACGGCCGGCCGGAGCAGCAACGGACCAACGCCGCCTTCGCCGACGTCGCCAGGTTCTACGGCTGCTCCTGCCGGGGGCACACCGGCGGCACCGACGCCAAGCTGCCCTCCCACGAGGCGGGGGCGCAGAAGGCCGCCGGCGCTTTGCTCACGGCGCTGGCCACCGGGCACGGCTCCATCAGCGCCGGGCTGCTCAGCATGGATGAGATCTGCTCGCCGGTGCAGATGGTCCTCGACGACGACCTGACCGGCGGCCTGAAGGCCCTGCTGGCCGGGCCGGTGGTGGACGAAACCGAGTGCGCCTTCCAGGAGATCCTCGCCGCCGGGCCCGGCGGAAACCACCTGGGAACGGAGTTCACCGCCCGGCGGTTCCGCAAATGTCTCTACCAGCCCCGCACGTGGTCGGCGGACAACCTCAGCGCCTGGCAGGCGGTGGGTCGAAAGGCCGATGTGGACCTCGCCCGGGAGATCGTGCTGGACTTTGAGAGGGATTTCGTTGCCGCGGCCTGCATCTCACCGGCCGAAGAGAAGGAATTGCAGGCCATCATCCGCCGGGCGGTGCAGCGGGAGCTGGCCAGTTGACTGTGAAGGGGAAGAATCGCCGTGACACTTGACCCCCTGCCCGGGCAGCCGATCTTCGCACCGGCACCGATTCGGGCCCGCAGACCGCACAGACCCACCCGGCGGCGGCTGCTGCTGGCGGGCGCTACCATGCTGCTGTGGACGCTCCCCCAGGTCGCGGGGATGCTGGCGGTCTTCCGTGACAAGCTGCAATCGCACCTGGGCATCTCCATCGAGCAGTTCGGCCTGCTGATCAGCATCGGGTCCGTCCCCGGCATGTTGGGGGCGCTGCTGGGCGGCAGGCTGGTGGACCGCCGCGGGCCGCGGGTCGTGCTGCGCCTGTGCCTCTTCGGGGCCGCGGCCGGCATGGCCATGGCCGCCCTGGCCGGGCAGTGGAGGCTCCTGCTGGTGGCACTGGGCCGAGGGCCTGCTGTACCTGCGGCGGACGCATCCGGCCGTCTCCTTCAGTCACATCCTGCACGTTCCCTTCGCCGTGACCGCCGGCCTGCTGCTGCTGGGGACCATGCTGTACCGCCGCAGCCGGTCGCTGGGCGCCGCGGCCGGGCGGCTGCCGGCGCCGGGAGGCCCCGGCCGCAGGCCCCTCGGCCAGGAGGCGCTGCTGCTGGTGGGAATGATGGTCGTGCACGGCATGTGCGACTCCTCGGCCATGATGTGGATGCCGCGCGTCCTCGGCAGCAGCAGCTACGCCGCCCGCCCCCTGCCCCCGGGCGTGGTGACGGCCGGGTTCTCGCTGGCCTACGTCCTGGCCCGGGGGCTGCTGAGCGTGCTGGCGGAGCATTGGGGCCGGCGAGTCATGATGATCGCCCCCGGCCTGCTGGGCAGCGGCGTGTTTCTGGCCGGGGTGCTCTCGCGCAGCCAGGTCGCCACCTCGGTCTGCTACGTCCTGGGCGGGTTCTGCTGGTCCTTTGAGTATCCCGCGGTCCTGTCCATCCTGGCCGGCGACGGCGGCCCCGATGTACATCGGGGCTTCGGCTCGGCCTTGGGGCTGGTCTCCCTGGGCTCGGGGCTGGGGACGTTCGCCCTGGCCAACGCCATGGGGCTGCTGGCCAAGTCGCTGGGCGACGCCTCGCTGTGGATGATCCTGATCCTGCCGGCGGCCGGCTTCCCCCTGGTGAGCCTGGGCGGGGCGATCTGGGTCCGGCGCTTCGGCGGCCGAGAGGCAAACCCACCCCAGGCACCCGAAAACGCTCCGCAGAAGGAGCGAAACCATCCGTGAATCCGCCCAACGCCGTTGGGGTGGCGGAAAGGGCTGAGCCAAGCTACCATCTCCGGAAGGGTCCCATGCCGGCAGCGGGGGCGGCGAATCGGCCGGCCCGGCCTGCCGCGCGTGGACATTCACAGGGCGGGTGTGATCGAGCAGCCCCGCGGGGCGGGAGCCTGCCATGAAGCGATGGAGCTGCGTTCTGAGCGGCCTTGCCCTGACCGCGTTCGCCGCGGCCGCGCGGGGACAGCCGCCGGCCTTGCCCGACGGGCTCAGGAACGCCCCGCCCAACACCTGGGTGAGGCTCGTGCATGGCGGGTTCGGCGAGCGGACCTCGCCGGCGCTGGTGTGGCTGCCGAAGGACTCGCGGTTCCTCATCCTGGGCGGGGCCATGCAGATGCTCACCAGGCACAAGCCGCCCTACACCGAGATGACGCTCAATCTCCCGCCGTGCCGATGGGAGAACCGCTTCCCCAAGGGCAAGGAGGGTCTCTGGGGCGAGCCGGTCGGCCCGTCCAGGGCGCCCGGGTTCTCCGGCAGCTACTACCGGGTGGCGATGCAGGACGAGGAAGGCAACGTCCGGCCGTACCTGGGCTCGGGCTACGACCGGGCCATGTACCTGTTCCACAACTTCGCCTACGACAGCGACCGCGGGCGGGTGGTGGTGGCCTGGCACCTGGGTGAGTTCACGGCCGAGTACGACCCGGCCGAGCGGACCTGGCAGGTGATCGAAACGGCCAAGGACGTGCCGGAGGGCTTCTGGGACGACTTCCTCTGGGGGGCGATGTGCTACGACCCGGTGAACAAGGAGGTCCTCGGCGGCCGGGGGCGCTGGGCCTACACCGCCCGGACGGGCACGTGGCGCCGGCTGAGCTTCGCCAGCACGGTGCTGGACGGCCCGCGGGCCGCGGCCGAGCGGCTCCGACTGCGAGCCAAGGACCTGGTCGGCGCCGCCCGCAGCCGGTACTACCGCTCCGAGACGCCCGAAGAGGCCAAGCTCCAGCTCGGCCGGATGGCCGAGGCCATCGCCAACGATGCCGCCGCCCTGGACGCGGACCTGGCAAGGTCGCTGGCCGCCGCCGGCCGGGACAAGGCACAGATCGCCTGGGCCAGGGCGGAGCTGAAGTCGGCGCGGGCGGCGATGCTGGAGGCCGCCGGTAGGCTCCAGGATAAAGTCACCCGCGAGGCCGTCTGGAAGGCCGAGGACGCCCGCGACCTGCTGGAGCGCTGCGCGCTGTCGCTGGCGACCGCCCCCCCGCCGCGGGCCTGGTCGCCCATGGCCTACGACCCCGCCAACCAGAAGATCGTCATGTTCGGCGGCGACCGCATGGACCGCCTCCTGGCCGACACCCGGGTCTACGACTGCCCCAGCCGCTCCTGGCAGCTCCGCCGGCCGGAGGTCTCGCCCCCGCCCCGCGCCGGCCACGGCCTGGCCTACCTGCCCAACAGCGGCAAGCTGCTGCTGGTGGACGGCTACGGCATCGGCAGCCGAGGCCAGAGCTGGGTCTACGACACCGCCGCCAACCGGTGGTCCCTGCTGGCCGAGCCCGACGCGAAGAGGCCGCCGCTGACCGGGCGGGGCGTGTACAGCTTCCTTCCCGGCCCGCTGGCGGTCGGGCCGGGGGATCTGGCAGTGATGACCAGCCACCGCGAGGGCAGCGGCATCACCACCTGGGCGGCGCGGATCGACGCATCGAAGCTGGACCCGGCCGGCACGAAGAAGCTGGGCGTCGGCTTCCTGACCATGAGCACGCGGACCGGGCCGATGAACCCGCGGTACTACGAGCAAACTGGCCCCCCGCCGGACCCGGCCGAGGAGGACAGGCTCAAGGACCTGCCGGTCAACACCTGGGTTCGCCTCTCGCCGCCGAACAACCCCCGCACCAACCGCGCCTGGGGGACGACCGTGCTGGATGCGGCCAGGGACCAGCTCATCCAGTGGGGCGGCGGCCACGCCGCCTACTGCGGCAACGACGTGCTGCACTACAGCATCACGACCAACCGCGTCAGCACCGGCGGCTACCTGCCGGACACCGCGCTCAACTGGGACAGGTCCATGCTCGGCCCGCCGATGACCACCACCTTCGCCGGCCGGCCCCACACCCGCCACGGCTACCACCACTACGGCCTCGACCCGGCCACCAATAACCTCCTCACCTACAGCCGAATGTCGGGCAACACCTTCTACCTGTACGACCCGCACACCCGCGGCTGGAAGGGCCGCTTCGGGCGCAGCTTCCCCGACAACTACCAGGGCGGGCACAACTTCACCTGCGTGCCCCACCCCAACGGCCTGCTGGTCTGGGCCACGCCCAGGCTGCTGCTCCAGCTCGACGCAAAGACCATGACCTGGAAGGAGCTGCCCCTGGCCGGCAACCTGCCCGGCATGCGCGTGGACTGCCACGGCATGGCCTACGACTCCAGGCGCGAGCGGCTGCTTTTCTTCTCCATGCACCTCAAAGGCGACGTGGTGGCCTACGACATGAAGACGCACCAGGTCAAGCGGCTGGCTGCGGCCGGCGGAGACAAGCTGCCGGTATTCCTCCGGGAGGCCCTGTACCTGCCTCACGCCGACCTGGTAATGGCCGGCACCCGGCGGGCCCTGGAAGACGGCAGCATCTGCTGGCTGTTCTACGACTGCGCCCGGAACGCCTGGGTCGGCATCCGCCTGCCGGGCGACGACCCGCTGGGGAACGACCCCAAGGTCCAGCACGGCGTCAGCCTGGGGCTGAGCTACGACGCCAAGCGCAAGCTCCTGTGGTGCGCCGACGATCGGATGACGATCCGCGTCCTCCGGCTGGACCCCAAGACCGCCGACCTCCGCCGGCTGGCTGAACCCACGCCCGCCAAGGACAGCAGCGGATGACCGGCGCGGCGACCGCGCGGCCGAAAGGCCTGTCCAGGCGTGGCCCACCGATTTATACTCGGGCCGGCTTCAGGAGAACGCATGCTGGTCAGCCTGAATGAGGTGATGCCCTCCCTCCAGGCCAGGCGGCTCTGCCTGCCGGGCTTCGACATCGCCGGCGGGCAAAGCGATTTCCTGCTGGGCGTGCTGGGGGCCTGCGAGGCCGCCCGCAGTCCCGCCCTGCTGCTGGTCTGGGCGCCCGGGGCGGAGTACATCGGCCTGGAGGCCTGCGCGGACCTCACCGCCTCCTTCGCCGGGCGGTCGTCGGTGCCGGTGATCCTGCACCTGGACCACGGCCGCGATGAACAGGCGGTGGAGACGGCGCTGGCGGCGGGATTCAAGAGCGTGATGTTCGACGGCTCGGCCTGTGAGCTGGAGGAGAACCTGCGGCGGACGAAGGAGATGGCCAGGCTGGCCCACGCGCACGGGGCGACCGTCGAGGGCGAGCTTGGGCGATTCGGCCAGGAGACCGGCGGCGGGAATGACGCCGCCGTGCTGACGGACCCGCAGGAGGCCGCCGACTTCGTCCGCCGGACCGGCATAGACATCCTGGCCCCGGCGGTGGGAAACGCCCACGGCTTCTACAAGAGCCCGCCCCGGCTGCGGTTCGACCTGATCGAGCAGATCGCCGCCCGCACGGGTGTGCCGCTGAGCCTGCATGGGGGCACGGGCCTGGCCGCGGCCGACCTCCGCAGGGCGGCGGGGCTGGGCGTGCGGAAGGTGAACATCGCCACCCAATTGCACAAGGACTTCAATGACGCCTTGGGCGCGGCCGTGGCCGAGGCCGCCCCGGGAAGGTGCAGTTGGCACAAGGCCTTGAACGCGGGCAGGCAGGCGGTGGCCGCCACCGCGGCAAGATATCTCGCCGAGCTGGGAATCGAGGGGCTCGTGTGATGGGACGCTCCGCCGCGGGAAAGAAGGTCGTCGGCGTCGGGCTGGCCGTCCTGGATCACCTGCTGCTGTGGCAGGACATGAAGGCCCCGGTGCTGGCCAACAGGGTCCTCCAGTACGACGTGCAGGGCGGGGGCATGGTGGGCACGGCCATGGTGGCGGTGGCCCGGCTGGGGGGAAAGGCGGAATACTGGGGGGCCGTCGGGGCCGACTGGATGGGGCAGATGATCCTCCAGGGGCTGCGGCGCGAGAAGGTGGACGTCCGCCAGGTGAAGCGGGTGCCAGGGGGCCGCGGGCCGATGGTGGTGGTCTGCGTCGACCGGCCCACCGGGCAGCGCCATTTCCTGCACTTCACGGGCCCGCCCGAGCCGGCCGAACCCATCGGCTCGCCCGACAGCCTGAAGACGGCCGGCTGCCTCCTGGTGGACGGGACGTTCCACGAAAGTGCCCTGGCGGCGGCCAGGGCGGCCAAGCGGCTGGGCGTGCCCGTCGTCGGCGACGTCGGCGGCATCGGCGAGCAGACCAAGTCGCTGCTGGCGCACGTGGACTACGCCATCCTCTCCGAGGGCTGCGCCCAGCGGCTCGGGGCGGGGACGGACTACCGGGCGGCCTGCGAGACGGTCCGGTCGCTGGGGCCCGAGCACGTGGTCATCACGCTGGGAGAGAGGGGCCTGGTATATCTGGAGGCCGACCGGCTCGCCGAGATGGAGGCCTTCCCGGTGGAGGTCGTGGACACCACCGGCGCCGGCGACACCTTCCACGGTGCCTTCTGCTGCGGCCTGGTGGAGGGCTTGCCGCTGGGGCGGAACCTGGCCTTTGCCTCCGCGGCGGCGGCGATGAAGTGCCGACAGCTCGGGGGCCGGGCCGGCATTCCCACCCGCGACCAGGTGCTCCGCTTCCTCAACGAGCGAGGGGTGGACTGGGCCTGAGTCCCGACGGAGACCTTGGCGCAGGGCCGAACCTGGGGCATATATGCCTGTTCCATGGGCTGCTTAAGGGAGATTGAGACATGCTGGCGAAGAATGTCAGACGACGCGTCGTAATCCCTGGCCTGTTGGCGTTGACGGGGCTGTGCTTCGCCCGTCCCTGCCGGGCCGCGGATGCGGTCAAGTATGAGCCCGCCGACGTGCTGTCCACCGCCGACGTGGGCGGGCAGGCGAACGTCTTCCAGACCGGCTCGTGGGGCCAGCCGCAGGAGGAGCAGGGCCGGAGCTTCCGCATCTATCCCGGCAAGGACGCCCCGGCCCGGGTGGCCATCAAGCCGTGGTGGAAGGAAGGCGACTCGCCGGGCGAAGACGCCATCCTGGCCTTTACGTTCAAGGACACCGTCCGCAGCCCGATGATCGTGCTGGGCTGGAACGCGGTGGGCGGGCTGTACGGCTACAACTACGTCGGCCAGTTCGGCGGGGCCGACGACGGGCAGTGGAAGCAGGGGCTGCTGTTTGTCTCGCGGCGGCTCATCGCCCGCCAGCGGGACGGCTGGTCGATCCATTTCTGGGGGGCCGGGGCCATGCCGATCCAGCGGATTGACGTGATCAAGGTCAGCGCCCAGCGGAAGCAGGCGGCCATCGGGCAGGCCCGAGCGGCCCGGCAGGCGCACGTCGAGGCGATGAAGAAAGTCTTCGCCGAGGACCCCTGGAAGCAGACGGGCGAGCTGGGCGAGGTGGCCGAGCAGTTCAGGCAGACAGGATTCATCCCCTACGTCCGGAGCTACAACCGCGACGTGTACCCCGGCTCGATCCCCGCCGCCCAGGAGCGCGGCGCCGGCCCGCTCCAGGCCTACGCCACGCCCGGCGAGTTCGAGCCCATCCAGGTCGCCGCCTTCGCCCTGAAGGACGTCACCCTGGAGGCCGCCGTCACCGACCTGACCGGGCCGGGCATCCTCCAGGCCGGGCGGGACGTCGTGGTCAACTGGATCGAATGCACCGCCGTCCGCTCCGGCGGCGGCTCGTCGGTCAGGAAGTGGCAGGTCAAGCCCGTCTGGCTGCGGGTCAACCAGCCGCGCCGCGTCCAGGCCAACACCAGCCAGGCATGGTACCTCACCATCCACGTGCCCACCGACGCCAAGGCCGGCGATTACAAAGGGACCTTCACGCTGTCGGCCGAGGGGGGCGGCAAGGCCGATTTCCCGATCCAGTTCAAGGTCCTGCCCTTCGCCCTGGACAAGGCCGATCACGTCGGCCGCGGGGCGTACGTCAGCGGGCCGGTCACCGACGACTACGTCCAGGACATGGTCGAGCACGGGCTGAACTGCTCCTCCACCTGGCAGGGCCACCTGCCGCCCAGGCTGCTCGATGGGAAATGCCTGGCCGACACCACGCCGGCAATGGAAAGGTACTTGAGGCAGCTCAAGCAGGCCGGGTTCGTCAGGATGGTCTACTTCGGCGGCGGCGACAACAGGTACGCCAACCCCGCCAACGTCCCCGGCGCCACCAAGGCCAAGGTCGGCACGCCGGAATTCGAGAAGTACTACGGGCAGTACTGGCAGGACATCCGCCGCCAGGAGAAGCAAAAAGGCTGGCCGGAGATGATCTGCTGCCCCTTCGACGAGCCGGTCAAGACCCCCGAGAAGATCCAGCACTACCTCAGCTGCTACGACGCCGTCAAGAAGGCCTCGCCCGAAACGCAGGTCTTCTGCGTCTTCATGAACCGCAACTGGGCGGCCGGCAGGCTGGGCAGGCAGGCGGACATCTGGTCCTGCAACGGCGCCTTCGACGCCGCCCAAGCCCAGAAAAAGGCACTCGCCGAGCAAGGCGTCCACAAGCTGTTCTACACCTACACGGGCTGCATGGCCAACTCGCGCCCCGGCACGGTCCGGTACAACAGCGGCTTCGGCCCCTGGAAGTTCGACGCCGACGGCGTCTACTTCTGGGCCTACCTGTGGTACGCGGCCGATCCCTTCAACGACCTGGACGGGGCCTACACCGACTGGAGCCCCGCCGCCCGCGACGTGGACGGGAGGATCTACGACTGCGTCGGCTTCGAGGGCTGGCGGGAGGGCGTGGACGACCGGCGGTACGTGGAGACCTGCCTCCGCATGGCCAGGGAGAAAAACCGCAAGGACGTCCTTGACGAGATGGCCGAGCTTCACAAGGGCATCGCCAGCGGGCGGGAGTCGCAGACCAGCGCCCGGACCCGGGGCCTGGACGACTTCTTCTTCAGGATCGACGACACCAACGTGCTGGACGTGTACCGCGCCAAGGTCGTTGCCATGATCCTGGAGATGCTCAAGGCGAAGTAGAGGACCCGCGGCCGCCCTTCCGCCAGCGCCCGTCGCCGCCCGTTCCGCCCGGGCCAAGCGGAAGCATTCTTGACAGCCCGGGGGTTTGACGGTCGCATAGAGGGTCCGCCGCAAAGAGCCGGTCATGGATAGACAAGGTCGTGATCTCAGCCGGCCGGCGGGCGCCGTCTTTGCGGCGGCCTGGATCGGCACCCACGGCGCCTCGACCGGGAATCAGTTCAGAGGGCAGAGTATGCGAACCGAAAAACGCTTTCTGGTGGCCGGGACCATCCTGCTGGGGGCATGGCTGAGCGGCTGCGGCGGCGCGGGCTCGCCGGCCGGGCCTGCGGTTGGCGGGTGGACCGAGACGGTCGTGATCCCCACCTATCCGGTGGGGCCGGCCAGCGAGTTCCCCCACTTCGGCCGGCGCGAGATCTACCCCTACACCCGGCAGGACGACATGAGCTTCGACCGGCGGGACATGGGCTACGAGGCCTACGTCCTCCAGAACGAGTACCTGCGGATCGAGGTGCTGCCGGCCCTCGGCGGCCGGCTGTTCGCCATGTACGACCGCGTCACCGGCCAGGACGCCCTCTACCGCCAGGTGTCCATCAAGCCGGGGCTGGTGGGCCTGCGCGGGGCCTGGATCAGCGGGGGCATCGAGTGGAACTTCCCCCGCGGCCACAGCGTCACCACGTACGACACCGTGAGCTGCCAGCTCCTGCGGCACGACGACGGCAGCGCCTCCATCGTCGTGGGCGACACCGAGCGGGCCTTCCGCGTGTCCTGGACGGTCCAGCTTCGCCTCCGCCCCGGCCGGGCCTTTGTCGAAACGCGGATCATCTGCCGCAACCCGACCGCCGTGGCCCACAGCGCGAGCTGGTGGTCCAACGCGGGCTTTCCGGCCAACGACCAGACCCAGATCATCTTCCCGTTCAACAAGGTCACCGGCCACGGCGGGGAGGGCCTTTCCGACTGGCCCGTCCGCCAGGGCACGGACATGAGCTGGTACAAGGAGTACCCCCGCGCCACCTCCATCTTCCGGGCCGCGGGCGAGGAGGACTTCATGGCCGCCTACGACCACGGGCAAGACCTCGGCCTGGCCCAGTGGGCCGACCGGCACGTCATGCCCGGGCGGAAGTGGTGGACCTGGGGCACCAGCGACGCCGGCATGCGCTGGGCCAGGACCCTCAGCGACGACGCCCGCCCCTACGTGGAGATCCAGAGCGGCTATCCCCTCACCCAAGGCGAAGACTTCGAGATGCAGCCGCACGAGGAGAGGGAGTTCCTGGAATACTGGATGCCGGTGACGCGAATCGGCCCGCCGGCGCGGATCAACCCCGAGGCGGTGGTGCGGCTGACGGTCGAGAAGGGCGTGGCCACGGTGGGCGTGCTGCCGACCGGGCGGATTGACCGGGCCCGGATCGAGCTGTCGGCGGGCGGGCGGCTGCTGGGGCGCTGGCAGCAGACGATCTCGCCGGCGGCGGCCTTCAAGGCCGACTGCCCCCTGGGCGGCGCCGACCCGGGCGAGGTCTGGCTGCGGGTGTCCGACCAGGCCGGCCGGCTGGTCGTCGCCCATCGCTACGGCCATTACGCCGCCAGCGAGCCGCTGATCGAGCCCAGGCCCAGGCGCTGGTGGGAAGACGGGGGCCGCAGGCCCGAGCCTGAAAAGCTCGAGCTGGCGACGGAGCGGATCAAGCAGGGCTCCTTCGCCGAGGCCAAGCAGGTGCTCGAGGGCCTGCTGGCGGCGCCCGGCAAGGACGTGGACGCGGACGCCGTCCGCTACTACCTGGGCGTGGCCGAGGCCGGGCTGGGCCGCTCGGATGCGGCGCTGGCCCACTGGGATGCCGTGGCCGCCTCCAGCAAGCTCAAGAACGCCGCGGTGATGGAAGGGGCCAAGCTGCTGCTGGCCGCCGGAAAGTGGCAGCAGGCCGTCGAACGGCTTCAGCCGTTGACGACCAGCCGACCGGCCCACGCGCTGGCGCAGGTGTATGCGGCCGTCGCCCTGCGGCAGCTCGGCCGGAAGCAGCAGGCCGAAGCCCAGCTCCGCCAGGCGCTGCGGCGCGACCCGCTGATGCTGCTGGGGCAGGTGGAACTGGCCGTGCTCGAAGGCCGCGGCCTGGAAGGCCTTTCGGCCCTGCGGGATGAGCAAAGCAGGATCGAGGCGGCCGCGGTCTGCATGGAGATACGGCAGTATGAGACGGCCGAGCGGCTGCTTCGGCCGGCGGCCGGGGCGGTGGGGTCGGCCACGGCGGCGTACCTTCGGGCATACGTGGCCGAGCTGGCGGGCGACGCCGGCGAAGCGGCGCGGCTGAGGAAGGAGGCGGCGCGGAGCAGTGTGCGCGGCTGCATGCCCAGCCGGCGGGAAGAGCTGGCGGCGGTGGAGGCGGCCCTTCGGGCAGACCCCAAGGACGCCAACGCGCACTATCTGGCCGGACTGGTGCTGCACGGCAAGAACCGCCCGGCCGAGGCCATCGAGCACTGGCGAGAGGCGGCCGCCCTCGGCCACACCCAGGGACAAACCCGCCGAGGCCGTCTCCTACCTCGAGCGGGCGGCGGAGCTGGCCCCCGAGGCCATGCCGGTCTACGCCGACCTCGACCGCGCCTACCAGCGGGCAGGGCAGACGGCCAAGCGCGTGAGCATGCTGGAGCGTGCGGCGGCCAGGCTGCCGCAGAGGCACGAGCTGGCCCATCAGTTGGCGCTGGCGTACTTCGACGCCGGCCGGTACGACGACGCGGTGAAGGTCTATCTTTCGCGGCAGTTCCGCGTGGCCGAGGGAGAATACCAGCTGCACGACGACTACGCCGCGGCCCTGATGGCCCGGGCCATGACCCACCTGGCGGCCGGGCGGAACCGGCAGGCCCTGGCCGACCTGGACGCGGCCATGGACTATCCCGAGAACCTCGGCATCGGCCGGCCGGACCGGGCCGGCGCCGACGCCACGATTCATTACTGGCGCGGGGTCGCACTCAACAGCCTCGGCCAAGCCGCCGAGGCGAAAAAGGAGTGGTC
>LJUF01000090.1 GCA_001303665.1 Phycisphaerae bacterium SM23_33
AAACGTGTCGCGCGCTTCACCATTCCGCAAGCTCCCATCCGGCCGGAACCCGCCGGGCCCATTACGTTGAACACCTGAGCCAGCCTGTGGTACCTCCGGCCGCGGGGCCCGGCATTACTTCTGGAAGTCCGCGAGCTTCTTCTTCAGTTTCCCTAGGTCGTTGGCCGCCAGGATGAACACCCCGGGCACCTCGCTGGAGGCGGCGTAGCGGTCCTCCGACCCCACCGGCCCGG
Source organism: Phycisphaerae bacterium SM23_33 (assembly GCA_001303665.1). Classification (GTDB taxonomy): domain Bacteria; phylum Planctomycetota; class Phycisphaerae; order SM23-33; family SM23-33; genus SM23-33. The sequence goes on from LJUF01000090.1 coordinate 234, forward strand.
TCCGGGAAATGCTCAGCCGCAGCGTCTTGCCGTCCTTGTATTTCACCTCCAGCGTCTGGACGGCTGCGTCCAGCCCGAACCGCGCCAGCGCCGGCTTCTCGGCGTAGTCAACGAACCTCTGGGCCTTCAGGTCCACGGAGGAGAGGAAGTCCGTGACCTTCTTCTCGTCAATCCTCACGTGCCGGTCGCCGGTGTAAGACCATTTCTCGGCTTCCTTGTTGAATTCGATAGAGGTCTTGTCCGCCACCAGCTTGAAGGCGAGGGCCTGGTCGGCCTGGACCTTCATGACCTTCCGATCGCGCATCTCGGCCGCCAGCCTGTCGTGGAGCTCCCCGCTCAATTCGCCGACGACAACGGGCTTGGCGCCGTCCTGCCAGACGTAGGAAAAGGTCTTGTCCTTGGCCACCAGCAGCGGGCCGGCGTGGTGGGTCTGGTACCGGGTCGGCTGGGTGGCGGGGGCCGTCGCGGGCCCGGTTGTGGTGGTCGGGGCCGACGCCGTGGTGGGCGCCGACGCCGTGGCCGGGGCGGTGGCCGTGGCCGGTTGGCTGGCCGGCGGCGGAGGCGGGGCCGGCACGCGGTAGGTCAGTTCCACGGCGATCGGCTTGGCCTTGGCGAAACGCTTGGGCAGGGCATCGGCCAGGGAGACGATCTTCTCGGCCCTGACCTCCTTCAGGGCCTCCAGCGCGGCCTCGACGTTCTGCCGGTCGGCCGGGGCGGCCACGGGGGCCGACAGCTTGAACTCATCCTGGCCGGAGCGTTCAACGGTGACCTTTCCCTCCGGCCGGGCCAGCCCCACCTGCGTGATCTCGGCCTCCGCCGGCAGGGCGAGGATCTGCTTGCTCCAGTAGGCCGAGGGCTCCTGGAGCAGCTTGGCCAACTGTTCGGCCGGTGTGATGGCGACGAACTTGCTGCCTTCAGGCCGGCAGAAGGTCATCTGGCCGCTCTGGCTGGCTCCCCCCAGCAGCAGGGCGGCGGTCTTTTCACTGCCGCGGAAGTGCAGCACGATCCGGCCGCGGGGGGGGTCCAGCCTGTACGGGGCCAGGGCCGGCGGGTTGTCCTCGAAATCACTGGCGGTGAGTTCTCGCATGGCCTGAAGCAGGTCGGTGACGGCCTGTTCGTCGCAGGGCCCGGCGAACGGGTTTCGCATGTGCCAGTCGTTGTTGATCTTCTCCAGCACCGCCGAGGCGGCCTCGGCGTACGTGATCTCCACGCGGGTGACCTCCCTGTCGCCGATGTCCAGCACGGCCTTGTCGCGCAGGTCCAGCAGCTTGGGCTGGATGTCCTTGAGCTTGGACTGCTTGACGTGGAACACCCACGGCCGGTCGGCGAGCTTGGCGAAGACCAGGCCTTCGGTCTTATCGGCGGCCGCCCCGAAGGCCAGGGTAATGACTCTGCCCTTTTGCGGCGGGGCGGGCCTTGTGGCCTGGGTGGTCGCGGGCTGCTTGGGCTCTGGCGGGGCCAGTTCCACGGTCACCTCCAGCCGCGGCTTGTCCAGCCCGTAGCCGGCGAGGTCCTTGGGGTCGTCGTCCACGAACTTCTCGGCCTGGAGGGCGGAAATGTCTCGCAGCAGCGACTTGACCTTTTCCTGGTCTGCCCGGGCGGCAACGGGCTGGTCGACAGCCCACTTCTCGCCCAGCTTGACCAGTTGATAGCGCTGCTCGCCGCGGAGGGCCAGGCGGACAGCCTTGTCGGTATCCAACTCGGCGACGGTTTTCTGGCGGTAATCGGCGGGGGTCTTGTTGAGCGATTCGGCCAGGTCGGCGTCCACCACGTACACGTGCTCGTCGCCTTCCAGTTGCACGTACGTCTGCCGGTCGGACAGGGGGGGCTTGCCGCCGACCTTGAGGGTGTAGCTGTTGCCCTTGTCGTCGGTGAAGGTGGCCAGGCGCAGGGGGTCGGACAGGTAGGTCAGGTTGTCCTGGGGGCAGTCGGGGTCGCCCGGGGCGTATTTCCGCAGGTACGCCAGGTTCGTCAGGGTGGTGACGGTGCTGCTGACCTCCCAGCCGGTGGCCGGGGCCTCCACCGGCTCGGTGAGCCGCCACTTGTCTCCTTCGGCCACGAGCACCACCTTGCTCACCCGCGGCCTCTGCAGCACCAGCCGGACCACCTTGCCCACGTCCGGCGTGAGCTTTTTGCTGGGCTCGGCCGGCTGGGTCGGCGGGGCCTGCTTGCCGAGCCAGTCGCTGCGGAGGATCAGGAAGCAGCCTATGCAAATGACCACCAGGACAAGCAGCACCACGGTTGTCTTGACGTTCATCGCCAGCCACTCCTCAACGCGCGTTTGCTCCAATCGAATCCGCTTGGCCGTCCGCTCGCGGGCTCTTCGGCCGTCTGCGCGGCGGGGGCCAATCTGCCCGCATTGCTCAAGAGTCTGCCGAACCAGCTCACTGTGTGCGAACGACCATGATGATGACGCCGACCACCAGTACCAGCAGCGGCCAGATGAGCCCGAAACCGATCTTCACCACGGCCATCATGCCGGGGTCGATGATGCGGATGGGCTGGACAATGGCCGGGCCGGCGCCGATGAAATCGCCCTGGCCCACCAGGTGGTAGGCGCTGTTGATGATGAGGTCCACGTTGCCGGTGGGCGGCGGGTCGCTCTCCATGGTCTCGTCGGCCTCGAAGCGCGGGACGCGCGGCGTGAGGAACTGGTCGATGAAGCTGTACCCCACGCCCAGGACGATGATGCGGGCGGTCCTTTCGCCGATGGTCTTTCGGGCCTCCACGGCCAGCGCCAGCGGCGGCGCCAGGTCGCCCTGGGCCGATGCCGGCACGATCCCGCTGCCCTCCCCCAGCCACATCTGCCGCTCCAGCTGCTGGGCGTTCGAGGCCGCCCAACAGGTCGCCGATCCCTTGGGCACCACCAGGATGTCCTCGACCGTCACGCCCGGGTGGCTGTCCTTGGCCTTGAGGATGGGGCAGGCGTCGGCCCAGTACAGCCGGCGGGCCCGCAGCGGCTCCCCGACGGGATGCTTGGTGAACGTCGAAAGCGGCATGTACCACCAGCGCACCACGGGCAACTTGCAGGTGCCGGGGTTGAGCTCGTCGGCCAAGGCCTGGACCACGCGCAGGTCGGTCTTGACCTCCAGGCCCCAGTCGGTCTTGAGGTACTCGGCCAGCCCGTACTGGGGGGATTCGGTCATGCCCCAGCGCGTCGGCCGGAGGTAACGGGCCAGGAAGACCGCGTTCGCCCCGGCGTCAATGGCTTTGCGGATCTTCTCGACCTGCTGGTCGTTCCATTGCGGCAGCTCCTGCCCGCCCATGGGGGGCATGGGCATGGGCTCGGGCGGGGGCAGGACCAGCAGGACCTGCTTTCGGCCTTTTTCCGCTTTCGGCGGCTCGTCTTCCCGGGCCAGGTTCCACTCCGTGACCTTCAGGTCGGCCTTTTCCAGCCGCTCCCGCAGCGCCCCCAGCCAGATCGACGGGATCTGCCCCGCGATGGCCGGGCGGCCCTGAACCATGTACGGCGGGATGTCCTCGAAGAAGGTCAGCACCACCTCCCCCAGCGGCGGAAGCGCCAAGGACAGCAGCTTGGAAGAGATGGCCATGTCACCGTTGAACACCCGCCGCTCCTCCTCTTCACCGAACAGACCCATCTCCCAGTCCCGTCGGCTGGCCAGCGGCCAGACGTCGTCCATGCTGACCACGCCGGCCTTCTCGCCCACCTCCACCAGGACGATGTTTTCCTGCTTGATCTGGTCGGGCAGCTCGTCCTGGCTCTCCAGCTTGTCCAGGCCTGCCAGCCGCTCCAGCAATTGGCCGACGGGCTCGGATTGGGCCTGAAGGTACTCATCCTTCCTGGCGGTCTCCAGGATGTCCTTGGTGCCCTGATCCGGCTCGCCCAGTTCCGCCAGCAGCCTGGCCAATCCGGCCTCGATCTTCTTGGCCTCTGCCTCAAGCGCAGGCATGACCGGGCGGATCTGCTCGACGATGAACGTCTTCTGGACTTCCACCTTGACCGTCTCGCGGACACCCAGGGCCTGCTCCGTCAGTCGCCGGGCGGCGCCGGCCAGCCCCTGGCAGCGGGCCGGCAGGGGAACCATGTCCACCACCCAGGCCCGGGCATAGGGCAGGTATTGGCCCTCGCCGCAGTCGGCGCTGAACTTCTCCAGCGCCGCCTGGGCATCCGCGGCGGCGTTGGCCAGCTCGGTCGAGGCGGCGGCGATCTTGTTCAGCACCGCCGGGGGGTCGGCCGGCTCGGGGGCGCCGACCTTGCCCGCCGCTGCTGCGACCTTCTCCGCCGCCGCCGTGGCCGCCGCCAGAGCCTTGCTCAGTTGCGGCTTGGCCTGGTTGGCCTTTTCCGGGATGGTGCCGATTTCCCGCAGGCTGCGCCGGATCCCCTCCAGGCGGCCTCTGACGTTCTCCAGGGCCTCGGTGACCGTTTCCGTCATCCTGGGATAGTTCGGCAGGGCCGAGCCGGCCAACTGCGCCCGAACATCGGCCGCGGCGCTGCGGAGATCCTCCTTGTTGGCCGTCAGGGCGTTCTCAACGGCCTTGGCCAGGCCGAAGCCCCCCAGCCAGCCCTTGGCCGGGTACGCCTTCCACCGCCCGATGATCTGGTCGTATTGAGGGATCTGCCTGTTGGCCAGGCTCTGGAACGCCTTGATGGCCTCACCCTGGTCCTGGGCTTTTGCGTCCAGCCGCCGGCGAAGCCGGGACAGAACCTCCGCCTTCTGCCGGTCCGTCGTCACGTTGATCACCGTCACGTCCCGGCCGTACTCGCCCATCTCATTCAGCAGGTCGCGGACCCGCGGCAGGTAGTCTTCGGGTTTCTTCTTGGGGTCGGCGGAGGTGTAGATGCTGGTCAGGATGATCTTCTGGCCGATTTCGTCCAGCACCCGCTTGGCCGTCGGGCTCAGGCCGTAGCGGGCGAGGGTCTCCACGTTCCAGCGGTAACTGCGCCTTACGGCGGCCAGGTCGCCGACGACGTTGACCGCGATCAGCAGCGCCGCGGCGGCGGCCACCGAGACAACGACATTGACGGCGGCCAGCCGGCGGGCCGTCTTCATGTCCCGACCGGCGGCAGCGCCGGTTTCTGACTTCGACCTCTTCCTTACCGCCATCGTCTGGACTCCAGGACCTTCACGCTGAGGAACAGGAAGAACGCGGTTATGGTAATGAAGAACACCACGCTGCGGGCGTCCAGGACCCCCTTGGGGAAATACGAGAAGTTGTTGATCATGTTCGCCCGGCTGATGGCGTCGCCGTAGCTGCCGGGCAGCACGAGCACCAGCAGGTACAGCCCGGCGGTGAAGAAGGCCAGGATGGCGATGCCGATCAGCCCCGCCACCAGTTGGTGGCCGGTGAGCGTGGAGGCGAACAGGCCCACGGACACGTAGCTGGCCCCCAGCAGGATCATTCCCAGGTACCCCATGCCGGCGACGCCCCAGTCCGGCTGCCCGAAGATGACCACCAGCAGGAAGAACACCCCGGTGGCGGCCAGCAGCAGCAGGTACAGGGCCATGGCCCCGAGGAACTTCCCGCCGATGACGTCGGTGTCGGTGACCGGGGCGGTCATGAGGGTCTCAATGGTGCCGGAGCGGAACTCCTCGGCCATCAGCCGCATGGTCAGCAGCGGCACCACGATCACCAGCCCGTAGGCCAGCACGTCGAACAGGGGGCGCAGGGTGGACTCGGCCCCGGTGCGGAAGACCGGTTCGATGCGGATCTTCAGGAACGGCACCTTCAGGCCCCACAGGAACAGCATGCCCACCGTCAGCAGGAACAGGAAGGCCACCACGTAGGCCATGGGGCTGAAGAAGTAGGCCGACAGCTCTCGCCGGGCCAGCGTCAGCACTTTGCGCATGGGTTCGGTCCCTTTCCGCTACGATGCCTCGGCGCCGGCGGGGCTTGCGGCGCCCATGCTCTGCTGGTAGGTGATCTGGATGAAGAAGTCCTCCAGCGAGCTGATCTCGCGGCGGAGCTCGCGGAGGGAATAGCCTTTTTGCATCGCCGCCTGGGCCACCGCCGGGCGAAGATCGTCGTCCTCGGGCCCTTGAACCGTCAGCCGGGTCCAGTTGCCCGCCCGGGCGTGCTGCACGTCAACCACGCCAGGGACTTCGGCCAGCACCTTGGCCATGGTCTCGGGCTGCTCGCCCCTGAGCTCGATGATGACCCGGCTGGGGCCGGTGACGCGCCGCCGCAGCTCCGCCGGCGTGCCCTCCGCCGCGATCCGCCCGGCGGCGATGATGATGATCTCGCCGCAGACCTGCTCGACCTCGGCGAGGATGTGGCTGGAGAGAACGATGGTGTGGTTTTCACCCAGTTGGCGGACGAGGTTCCGCATCTCCCGGACCTGGGCCGGGTCCAGCCCGATGGTCGGCTCGTCCAGCACCAGCACCGGCGGGTCGTGCAGCAGGCAGTCGGCCAGTCCCACGCGCTGCCGGTAGCCGCGGGAAAGCTGGTCGATCCGCCGGTGCATCATGCTCTCCGGCTTGCTGAGCCAGCACTGTTCCGCCGCCCGGTCCACCGCCTTGCGCCGCTGCTGGCCCGGGATGCCCCGCAGCGCGGCCCGGAACATCAGGTACTCCCGCACCCGCATCTCCGGGTACAGCGGCGCGTTCTCGGGCATGTAGCCCACCCGCTTGCGAACCTCCACCGACTGGGTGAACACGTCGAAGCCCTGCACCTTGGCTGAGCCGCTGGTGGCCGGCATGAAACACGTCAGAATCCGCAGCGTGGTGGTCTTGCCCGCCGCGTTCGGGCCCAGAAAGCCCACCACGCTGCCGTCCTTCACGTGGAACGAGATGTTGTCTACCGCCAGTGTCCGGCCGTACCACTTCGTCAGCTTCTTCACCTCAATCATCGCCGTTACGTCCTTTTCTCGGGCGAAGGTTCACCGGCTGCCCCTGGTACGATGCAATCTTCTTGAGCTTTCGCGAACTGAAACATATAGGCGATTTTTGCCGATTTATCAAGAGCCGGCTGGTGATTGGCGGGAGCGAATTGGCTTGTTGCCGCTGGGGCACAATTGTAGCATGAATCTGCCCGCTCGGGGGCAAGCCGCCCTGGGCCGCCGCTTCTGGTCCCCCGAAGGAGTTGGAAGATGCGGAATTCGTGTACCTTGATGACGCTGGCCCTTGTCGGCCTGGCCGGGCCGGTCCGCTTGCTCGCGGCCGCCGACGGCAAGACCGTGGACGAGAACCTCCGCCTGGCCCGGGCCTTCGTCGCCCGCTCCGACCGCTACATGGACTACTCTCAGCTCCGCCCGGGCATGACCGGCTACGGGCTGACGGTCCTGGCCGGGACCAGGATCGAAAAGTTCGACGCCACCGTCATCAGCGTCCTGCACAACTGGTACCCCCACCAGGCCGTCATCCTCTGCAAGCTGGGCGGCCTGGGCCTGGAGCAGACCGGCATCATCTCGGGGATGAGCGGCTCGCCGGTGTTCATCAAGGATCCGGCCGACGGGAAGCACAAGCTGATCGGGGCGCTGGCCTATGGCTGGTGGTTCCAGAAGGAGCCGGTGTGCGGCATCCAGCCGATTGCCCAGATGCTGGCGGTCGAAGGCGTGCCGCTGCCCGGCCGAAAGCCCGCGAAAAAGCAAGCCGCCGCCCGCCCCGCCGGCACCGAGCTGGATGAGGATTTTGTCCAGGCGGTGCTGAATCCGCGGAAGGTCAGCTTCGCCGCCTTCGGCCTGCCCGAACGCCTGCAGGCCCGGCGGCCGGCCGGCGACGCCCTGCGCATGGCGCCCCTGCAAACGCCCGTGATGGTCGCCGGCGTCAGCGGCCGAACACTTCAACTCGCCGAAGAGGTCTTCGCCGGCACGGGCCTGGTGCCCCTCCAGGCAGGCACGGTCGGCCAGACCGAGGCGGCCGCCGCCAAGGACGCCAAGCTCCAGCCCGGCGCGTCCCTGTCCGTGCCCCTGGTCACCGGCGACGCCGAGTGGAGCGCCATCGGAACCGTCACCGACGTGCTCGGCGACTACGTGCTGGGCTTCGGCCACTCCTTCATGGCCATGGGCGCGGTGGAGCTGCCGATCGGCCCGGCCTACGTCCACGCCGTGGTTTCCTCATCCCAGCGGAGCTTCAAGCTCGGCTCGACGCTGGGGATCACCGGGGCCGCGACCACCGACGAGTACACCGGCGTGGGCGGGCGGATCGGCGGAAAGGCCGGCATGGTGCCCATGACCGTCACCGTCCGCTGGGGCCAGGCCGAGCAGAAGTTCAATTACAGGCTCGCCCGGCACAACTGGCTGACCGCGGCCATGGCCTCCATGATGATGAGGGAGTCTCTCTGGGCCAACCGCGACCTGCCCGACCGGCACACCATCGAATACGCCGTGGACATCCAGTTCGAGAAGTACGGCCGATACCGGGCGGCCAACCTGAGCAGCGCCAGCGGCAGCGGGGACGTGGGCAGCGACCTGACCCGCCCGCTGGCGGCCATGATGAACGCCCACCTCGGCCAGCCGGTCTTCCCCAAAAGCCTTGACGTGAAAATGACGGTCCGGCGCGTTCAGCAGACCGCCGAAATCCTCGGGCTGGACCTGGAGCGCCACGCCTATAAGCCCGGCCAGACCGTCCGGGGGAAGGTCACCCTTCGCCCGTTCCGCGCCCCCCGCACGACCGTGGACGTGGCCCTGGAGCTGCCCGAGGACCTGCCCGACGGCAGCTACACGTTGAGGGTCAGCGACGGCGCCGGCCTGCTGCGGAGCCGGCAGGCCGAGATGCCGCATCGCTTTGAGCCACGCACCGTCGAGCAGCTCTTCCGGGCCGTCCAGGAGGTGGTCGAGCCCAGGATGGACCGGCTATACGTCAGCATGCAGTTGCCCGGCGGGGGCGTGGCCGTAAAGAAGGACGAGCTGGAGCACCTGCCGGGCAGCTGGGCCGACATCCTCGGCCGCGCCGCCCCCAGGGATACCAGTCCCTACAAGCGAAGCAAGACCGTTGAGTTCAAGACGCAATACGTGATGGGCGGCTCGGCCTCGGCCGGCTTTACGGTTCAGAAAGAGCCGCACCGCAACCACTGAACGGGACCAGCGGCGCGGGCCGCGGCAAGGTGAAGCGCCGGAACCTTTGAAAAGGGCGGCAGTGATGGTGAACAGTTCGATCGTAGTTGCAGGCGTGTTGGCGATGGTGTCGTTGGCGTCGGCCGTCCAGCCGGCGACCTGGTCGCACTCCACGGAGGCGGACTTCACCGCCGGCAAGCTGGACAGGACGGTCGTGACCAGCCTGGGCGAAGTGCTGCTGGCCCGGGCCGCCGAGGCCCTGCTGGAGCCCCGCGAGGACGTCGGCATGATCTCCGCCGTGGCCGTGGACCCGCGGGGCAGGCTTTACGTGGCCGCCGCCCCGGGCGCGAAGATCTACCGCCTGGAGAAGAAAAAGCTGGTGGAGTTCACCAAGCTGCCGGGGGTGCTGGTGCGTTACCTGGCCTTTGAGAACGGCACGCTCATCGCCGGAACCTGCGGCAAGGAGGCGGGGCTGTACCGCATCGACGCCAAGGGCAAGGTCGAGCCGCTGTGGACCGATAAGGAAGTGACCTACGTCTGGTCCGTGGCCGCGGGCCCGCGCGGCTCGTACTACGTGGCCACCGGCGCCAAAGGCAAGGTGTATCACGTCCAGCCCAGCGGCAAGGCCAGCGTCATCTACGATAGTGACGACGAGAACATCCTGTCCCTGGCCATCGGGCCCACCGGGCTGCTGTACGCCGGCACCGGCGAGAACGGGCTGATCGTCGAGATCGAGCCGGCCCGCAAGACCGGCCGGGTGCTCTACGATGCACCGGAGGCGGAGATTTCCGCCATGGTCGTGGCCCCTGACGGGGTGATCTACGCGGGCACGTCGGATTCGACCAAGGCCGGCGCCACCGGCGAAGTGCCCTCCCAGCAGGAGAAAGGCGCCCCGGAGGGGGCCACCAGGCCGGGGCCGCCGACACAGCCCGCCGGCAAAGCCAAGCCGCCCGAGGAAGACCAGGAAAAGAAGCCGACCACTGCCCCGAAGCTGGGAGAAAAGCCCGAGGCGGAATCTCCGGCCACCGCCCCGGTCCAGCCGGCCGCAGAGGCCGCCCGGCCCGTCGCCACCCAGCCGGAACCCACCACCGAGCCGAGTGCCGAGGAGACCGGAGAGGTCCCTCCGGAGGGGCTGACCCAACAGCTCCCGGCGGCGCCCGGGCAGGGCCCCGACCAGCAGAAGCCCCAGCCCAGGCAGGTCGTTGCTACGCCGCCCCGGCCCGGGCCTCCGGTGCGGCCGCCGCGGCCGACAGGGGCGCCCCGGTGGCGATCCTGGGCATGACCTTCGACGAGGGCGTGGTCATGCTCGGCACCGGGCACGGGGGGCAGATCTTCGCCGTGGACGTGGACAAGGGACGGATCAGCATGGTCGTCAAGCTGGATCCCAAGGACGTCACCGCCATGGTCGGCGACGGCAAGGGAAAGCTGTACGTGGGCACGGCCGACCAGGCGGCCGTTTACGCGCTGGGCGCCGGGCTGGCCAAGAAAGGCACGCTGGTGTCCAAGGCGCTGGACGCCGGGCAGATTGCCGCCTGGGGCACGGTGGACGTCCGGGCGGACGTTCCGGCCGGCTGCTCGGCCAGCATCGCGACCCGCAGTGGGAACGCGGCCAAGCCGGATGACAAGACCTGGTCCTCCTGGTCGCGCGAGACGCCCGTGGCCGAGGGCTGGGCCAGGGTCGCCGCGCCCGCCGGGCGGTTCCTGCAATATCGCCTGACCCTGAGCGGCAACAGCAAGGCTACCCCGGCCGTGGACCAGGTCCAACTGGTGTATCAGGTCAAGAATCTCCCGCCGGTGGTAAAGGCCGTGATGGTGACTCCCAGCGGCCCGCCAGGACGCGAGCCCGAAAAGGGCAGCAGCGAGCTGAAATTCCGGATGGTCCGGATCCAGGCCGAGGACCCCAACGGCGACCCGCTTCGATACGCGGTGTATTTCCGCCGCCTGGGCAACGAGCGATGGATTGAGCTGACCAAGAAGCTCACCAAGCCTGAGTACGCCTGGGACACCACGGGCGTGGCCGACGGGGTCTACGAGGTCCGCGTGGTGGCGGCCGACGCGCCGGCCAACCCGCCGGCCAGCGCCCTGGAGGCGGCGAGGATCTCCCGCCCGGGGGTGGTGGACAACGCCCCGCCGACGGTGACCGGCCTGGCGGCCAAGCCCGGCAAGGGCAATGCCACCCTCAGCGGCACGGTCACCGACGCCGTCAGCCGGGTCGTCCAGATCGAGTATTCGGTTGACACCAACGACGAGTGGATCGCCGTGCTGCCCAAGGACGGCATGTGCGATTCCCAGAAGGAAAGCTTTTCGCTGACCGTTCCCGACCTGGAACCGGGCACCCACCGCTTGGCCGTCCGGGCGATCGACGAATACAAGAACGCCGGCTACGACTCGGTGGAAGTGACCGTCGAGAAGTAGCCCGCGGCCGGGAGCCGGGCATCGGCCACAGCGACTGGGCGGGTCCATGGCTGCTCGTCCAAGCCCACGGACTGCCGTCCGTGGGTCCGCTACCTGACGTGCGCGATCCCGACCTTGACGCTCCGCGGGCGTGCCGCTACCATCCCACTTCCCTTGTTGGAAGCCCCAATGAGAATGAAGGGAGGTCAGCGGCAGGCATGGCGACTCACACGGTCACGCTGATCACCGGCGACGGCACCGGCCCGGAGCTGGCCCAGGCGGCGCGGCGGTGCGTGGAGGCGGCCCTGGAAAAGACCCCCGGGGCCGGCCGCATCGAATGGGACGTGCGCCAGGCCGGGACGGACGTGATGGAAAAGACCGGCACGCCCATGCCGGAGGAAACCATCGAGTCCGTCCGCCGAACCGACGCCACCCTGAAGGCCCCGGTCACCACGCCCGTGGGCACCGGCTTTCGCTCCGTGAACGTGCTGCTTCGCCAGACGCTGGACCTGTACGCCTGCCTGCGGCCGTGCAAGAGCTACCCCGGCGTCCGCAGCCGGTATGAGAACGTCGACCTGGTCGTGGTCCGCGAGAACACGGAGGACCTGTACGCCGGGGTGGAGTTCGAGCGCGGCAGGCCGGCCACGGCCGAGGTGATCGAGGCCATCAACCGCCTCTCCGCCGACCGCAGGATCGCCACCGGCGCCGACAGCACGGGCATTTCCATCAAGCCCATCAGCGTGGCCAACTGCGAGCGGATCGTGCGCTTCGCCTTCGAGTACGCCCGCGCCAACGGGCGGAAAAAGGTCACCTACGTGCACAAGGCCAACATCATGAAGTTCTCCGACGGCCTGTTCAAAGAGGTGGCCGAGCAGGTCGCCCGGCAGTACGGCGACATCGAGCACGAGGAGCGGCTGGTGGACAACATGTGCATGCAGCTGGTGCAGAAGCCCGAGCTGTACGACGTGCTGGTGCTGCCGAACCTGTACGGGGACATCGTCTCGGACCTCTGCGCCGGCCTGGTCGGCGGGCTGGGCGTGGCGCCGGGGGCCAACATCGGCGACCACGGCGCGGTCTTCGAGGCCACCCACGGCAGCGCGCCGAAATACATGGGCCTGAACAAGGTCAACCCGACGGGGCTGATCCTTTCGGGGATGCTGATGCTGCGGCATCTGGGCGAGCGGGCGGCGGCCGACAGCCTGGAAGACGCCGTGGCCGCCATCATCGCCGAGGGCAGGAGCGTCACCTACGACATGAAACCCCGGCGCGACGACCCCACCGCCGTCGGCACCAGCGAAATGGCCGACGCCATCATCGAAAGAGTAGGCACGGGGCAATAGGCACGAGGCACCAGGGGCGGAAGGCGGGGGTGCAAGTCAGATTCTCCTGATCCAGCCCACGGACAGCCGTCGGTGGGCTCTTGGCACGCTTTTGTTCTCACGGCAGCGCAGGTACCATGTTCCCGAAGTGATGGACCAGCGACGCGCTATCGAGATCATGAGCGGGGGGCGGGGCGGGCTCGGCGCGGGGCTGTTGCGCGCCGCCACATGGGCGCTGTCCAAGCCTTACGCGTGCCTGGTGCGGCTGCGGCGGTGGCTGTACGGCGTCGGCGTGTTCAGCCCGCACCAGGCGCCGGCCCCGGTCATCTCCATCGGCAACATCACCACCGGCGGGACGGGCAAGACGCCCATGGTGGCGTGGGTGGTCGAATGGCTCAAGGCCGCGGGCATGAGCCCGGCCATCCTCACCCGCGGCTACAAGGCCCGCCAGGGCAAGTCGGATGAGGCCGAGATGCTGTGGAAGCTCACCGCTGCGCCCGTGGTGGCTGACGCGGACCGCGTCGGCTCCGCCCGCGCCGCCGTGGAGGCCGGTGCCGACGTGCTGGTGCTGGACGACGGCTTTCAGCACCGCCGGCTCAAGCGCGACCTGGACATCGTCCTCATCGACGCAACCAACCCCTTCGGCTTCGGCCACTGCCTGCCCCGGGGGCTGCTGCGCGAGCCGCTGTCGGCCCTGCGCGAGGCCGACGCCATCGTCATCACGCGGTCGGACATGATCGCTCCGGCCGAGCTGGAGGCCTTGAGCGCCTGCCTGGCGGAACTGGCGCCGCAGGCGTCGCTGCACCGCGCCGGCCACGCGCCCACGGCGGTGGTGGTGGAGGCCGGCCGGCACCTGCCGCCGCGGCACCTGGAGGGCAGGAAGATCGTGGCCTTTTGCGGCATCGGCAATCCGGAAGCCTTTTTCGCCTGCCTCGAGGGCCTCCACGCCGAGCTGGCCGAGCGGATTGCCTTCGACGACCACGTGGCCTACGGCCAGCCGGAGCTGGCCCGTATCCGCCAGGCGGCCGAGGCCAGCGGGGCCCAGGCCCTGGTGACCACCGCCAAGGACCGCGTCAAGCTCGTTCGCCCGGACCTGCCGGCGCCGCTGTGGACGCTGAAGGTCGAGATTTGCATCACGGACGGACGAGAGGTGCTGCTGGACAGGATTCGCGGCGCCGTGCGCCGGTGAACTGACGGAAAGCAACGGCCGCCGCAGTTTCATCTCGGGCATCCCTTCCCGGGGCCCACGCCTGGAAAGAGGCCGGCGCCGCCTGGAATCAAGGTGTGCGACCGGCGTTTTTCGACCGCCCCTACCGGTGGTGTTGCAACCGCCTGGCAGCGCCTATAGAATCCGGCCATGCAGCGGCTCATGGAAGTTCTGGATAAGCTGGGCCGGCCCAAGGTGGCGCTGGTGGGGGACTTTATGCTGGATCACTACCTGTACGGCGATTCCGAGCGGATTAGCCCCGAGGCCCCCGTGCCCATCCTGGAGGTGGTCAACCGGGAGAGCCGGCCGGGCGGGGCCGCCAGCGTGGCCGTCAACATCCTGGCCCTGGGCGGAAAGGTCGCCTGCGTGGGCATTGTCGGGCAGGACGCCGCCGGGGAGGAGCTGCTGGCGATCCTGGCCTCCGCGGGGGCGGAGATTTCCTCGTTGATTCGGCTTCCCGGCCGGCCGACGACGGTGAAGGAGCGGCTGATCGGTCTGGCCCAGCACCGGCACCGGCAGCAGATGCTGCGCGTGGACCAAGAGGCGCGGGGGGCGGTGCCCAAGGAGGTGCTGGGCACGGTGCGGACCTTGCTGCGGTCGGCGATACGCGATTGTCAGTGCCTGGCCCTGGAGGATCACGACAAGGGCCTGTTCAGCGACGCCGCCACGCCGCAGTGGATTGCCGACGCCCGCTCGGCCGGGGTGCCGGTGGTGGTGGACCCGGCCCGGGTGAGCGATTACCGGCGATACCGCGGGGCGACGATGCTGACGCCCAACCGGTTCGAGGCAGCCTTGGCCAGCGGCATCCAGATTACCGACGAGGAGTCGCTGGCCCGCTGCGCCCAGCGGCTGGTGACCGCCGCCGATGCCGAGGCCGTGGTCATCACCCTGGACAAGGAAGGCGCCTACCTGGCTCGGCGCGGCGAAAGGGGCACCCACATCCGCACCCGTCAGCGGACCGTCTACGACGTGACCGGGGCCGGCGACGCCGTGTTGGCCATGCTGGCCGTGGCCATCGGCGGCGGCTGCGACTGGGAACAGGCCGTCGCCCTGGCCAACCTCGCCGGCGGGCTGGAGGTCGAGCGCTTCGGCGTCGTCCCCGTCAGCCGGGATGAGATCGTGGACTCGCTCCGCGGGATCGTCGGGCTGCGCAGCGGCAAGGTGGTTTTGCGCGAGCGTCTGGCCGAGGAGGTGGCCCGGCGGCGGGCCGCCGGGGAGACCGTTGTCTTCACCAACGGCTGCTTCGACCTGCTGCACATGGGGCACGTGCGATACCTGCAGCGGGGGCGGGAGCAGGGCTCCTGCCTGATCGTCGCCATCAATTCCGACGACAGCGCCCGGCGGCTCAAGGGTCCCGGCCGCCCGGTCATCGGGCAGAACGAGCGGGCCGAGATGCTCGCCGCCCTGGAGTGCGTCGATTACGTCACCATCTTTGAAGAGGACACCCCCGAGCCGCTGCTGAAGCTGCTCCGCCCTGACGTCCTGGTCAAGGGCGGCAGCACCGGCGAGATCGTCGGCCAGCAATTCGTCGAGGGCTGCGGCGGGAAGGTCATGAAGATGGACCTCGTCGAGGGGCTGAGCACGACGGAGATCATCAACCGCATCCTGAGCAACCGGGACGAAAAGTAACCTCCGTTGGCGGCTGCGGTGGCGCGTTTGGGAGAGAGCCCTTGGCAACGGTCAGTCCCAGAGTGAAAGAGATGATCGGCGCCCTAGCCGAGGCCGTCGGCCGGCTGGACGACGCCGCCCTGGAGACCGTCCAGCAGATGGCCGACCTGCTGATCCAGACGTTCGAGGCCGGCGGGCGGGGGGACGTCTGCGGCAACGCGAACTCACCGGCCGCTTCCGCCGCGACCGCCGGGCGCTGCCGTGCGCGGCCCTGACCACCGATACCAGCATCCTGACGGCCGTGGGAAACGATTTCGGCTTCGAGCAGGTCTTCGCCCGTCAGGCAGAGGCCTGGATGGGCCCCGGCGACGTGCTGTGGGCGCTGTCCACGTCGGGCAGCAGCCCGAACGTTCTGGCGGCCGCCCGGGTGGCCCGACAGCGCGGCGCGCGGGTCGCGGCCATGACCGGGGCCGGCGGCGGGGCCCTGGCTGAGCTGGCGGACGTGTGCTTCCGCGCCCCGGCTGAGCGAACCGACCTGGTTCAGCAGATTCACCAACTTGCCTATCACGTCATCTGCGAACTGGTGGAGGAGCACTTTGCCGCGCACGGATGAAAGGGAACCGGCATGGGCGATAGATGCGTCTTTCTCGACCGCGACAGGACGGTCATTGAGGACCCCGGCTACCTGACCGAGCCGGACGCCGTCAAGCTCCTGCCCGGCGTGGGCCTGGCCCTCAAGAGCCTCAGACAGGCGGGTTTCAAGCTGGTGGTCGTCACCAACCAGTCCGCCATCGCCCGCGGACTGCTCACGGAAGAGGGGCTGGATCGCGTCCACCAGGAGATGCGCCGGCAGCTGGGCGACCACGGCGTGCAGCTGGATGCCATCTATTACTGCCCGTATCACCCCGAGGGCACCGTCGAGCTGTACGCCCACGACTCCCAGGACCGCAAGCCCCGACCGGGGATGCTGCTGCGGGCCGCCTCCGAGCACAACATTGATCTACCACGCAGCTGGATGATCGGCGATTCGCCCCGCGACATGGAGGCCGGCCAGCGGGCCGGCTGCCGAACCATTCGCGTCCGCCATGCCGCGGGCACCGAGGCCGCCGTCGAGCAGGACGAAGACGTTCAGGCCGACTTCACCGTCCGCAACCTCGTGGACGCCGCCCGCGTGATCCTGCGGGAGAGCGGCGAGGGGGCGATCACCGCGGCCGGGGAGTCTGCCGCACCGGTCGGTGTGGTCAGCCAACCGGCCGCCAAGCCGCCGCCGGAGGCCAAGATCACCGAGGAGATGAGCGATGGGCAGGTGCTGCGGGAGATCCTGCGGCTGCTGCGGCAGATGGCCCGCGCCCCCGCCGGGACGGACTTTTCGGCCTTGCGGCTGGTGGCGGCCATCTTCCAGCTCCTGGCGTTCGTCGCCCTGGCCTGGGGGCTGCTGAACATCCCCGCTGCCGGTACGAATTACCCCTCCTATGTCTCCTGGCACCTGGCGATGGTCACCGCCGGAGCGCTGCAGCTCATCGCTCTGACCTTCTTCATCCTCTCCCGACAGCGGTAAGGAATCTCGCTTTTCGACTCTGGATTCGCCTGGGGCACGCCGCCGACGCGGGGCAGGAGGCTGTGGATCGCGGACCCCTGAAGAGGGCAAATTCTGTCCCCACCTGGCTATCATGCGCTCTTTCGGGGCTGGAGAAAGCGCCGGAACGTCCTCCGAAACCGCCTGGAATGCCAAGGCATGGCTTTTGCACCCACCCCCACCGGGTCGGCGTCTGCCTGGAAGGAGTATGCCCGTGAAAACAAAAGCAGCGATCATCGTTGCGTCGGCGGCATTGGTCGCGATCATTGCCTTGCTGCTTGTTTACGGTCGGGCCGATTCCGCTCCGCCCGTCCCAGGCGAGCCGAAGACGCTCGCCCCGGCCCAGACCAAGGTCATCGACGCCGGGCACCTGGCCGCGGCCCAGAAGTCGATCAACCGCGGACTGACCTTCCTGCTGACCCAGGGCAACGCCGACGGCGGGTGGGGGTTCGCGCCGGGCAAGTCGCATCCGGCCCTGACGGCGATGGCGGTCAAGGCCTTCCTCCAGCACCCCGACTACGACAACGACTCGCCCATCGTGAAGAAGGCCCTCGAGTGCCTCATGAAATTCCGCCAGAAAGACGGCGGCTTCTACGTTCCCGACGAGGGCAACGCCAATTACGTTACCTCGGTCGCCGTCATGGCCATGGCCACGGCCGCCAACCCGCAGCACAAGGAGGTGCTGGACGCGGCAATCAGGTTTCTCCGCGGCCAGCAGATCCTGCCCGGGTCGAAGGCCCCCGACGGCGAGCGGATCACCGAGGGCCATCCCTACGAGGGCGGGGTCAGCTACGGCGAGCACGGCCGGCCGGACCTGAGCAACGTCGGCATGTGGATGGAGGCCCTGCACGAGGCCGGCGTGTCCGGCGACGACCCGGCCATGAAAAGGGCCCTGGCCTTCGTCAAGCGGATGCAGAACCGCACCGAGGGCACGGCAGGGGAGGTCTTCGTGGCCAAGGGCGAGGACGACGGCGGGTTCGTGTACGCCGTGCGGCGGCAGGGCGCTACCTTCGTGGGCGAGTCCAAGGCCGGTGAGAGCCGCCGCGGCCTGCGAAGCTACGGCAGCATGACCTACATCGGTTTCAAGAGCATGCTGTATGCCAACGTCGCCAAGGACGACCCGCGCGTCCAGGCCGCCTACGAGTGGATCCGCAGATACTGGCGGCTGGACAGCAATCCCAACATGCCCGAGGCCCAGTCCAAAGAGGGCCTGTTCTACTACTACCACGTCTTCGCCAAGGCCCTCCGCGCCTGGGGCCAGGACGTCATCCCTGACGCCCGCGGCGTGAAGCACAACTGGCGGCACGAGCTGATCGAGGTCCTCGCCCGCCAGCAGCG
>LJUF01000091.1 GCA_001303665.1 Phycisphaerae bacterium SM23_33
GGGCGTCCCGGCCGCCGCCGATCGTCGCCAGCGACCGGCACTTGGCGGGGATGGCGAACGCACCGGCAGCCCGGGTGGATGAGAAGGTGCTGTCGGCGGCCTGGAGCCACAGGGCGAGAGCCTTGCCGTCGAAGGAGGCCAGGTCCAGCCGGCCATCGGCGTTGAAGTCGCCCCAGGCCGACGCCTGGCTCCTGGCGGCGAGCTTGAGGGCGGCGGCGACGTCCTGGAAGCCCTGCTTGCCCTGGGCCGGGCGGAGCAGCAGGTCGCCGGCCGGGGAGGCCACGTAAAGGCACAGCCGGCCGTCGCCGACCAGGTCCACGGCACAGGCGGCGGCCTGGCCCTTGACCGCGGCGACCTTGAGGATGCCGCCCTGGCGCCAGGAGGTGCCGCTGTCGGCCGGGACGGTGGCGGTGGCGCCGGCGGCCAGGATGTACTGGACGCAGCGGGCGAGCATGTCGGTGCCGCCGGCCCAGGTGGCGCCGCCGGCGGCCAGCTCGGTCACCACGGCGTCGAAGCTCCAGCGCCTGGCGGCGCCGCCGGACAGGAGCATCCACATGCCGCCGGCGTGCAGGAAGGCCTTTTCCTGGTCCTCGTACTTGCCGGCAAACAGCAGCACGGTCTGGCCGGCCGTCGCCGCCAACTGCTTGCGGGCGGCCTCGGCGTGCTGCTTGTTGACGGCCTTGGTCAGGTCCAGCGTGATCCTGCCGGGGGCCTTGCCCTTCAGCGAGCCCTCGACCGTCAACTCCACGCTGTCGCCGATGTCTTTGGCGGCGACGGTGGCCTTGAGGATGAGCTGCGACTGGTCCACCAGGTGGACGGGCGTGAAGGTGGGGTTGATCAGCCCCCAGGCGGCCTGAGCGAGCAAAACCACAACTGCTGCCGAGGCAAACTTCATTACCTTCACTGCCAGGCTCCATTGCGGATCATAGCGGCGCCAGGCCGGAGCAATGGCGACCAATCGTTTATTAAACTCATTTTTCGCCCGGCCGGTTCGAAGATTTGCCGGCCGGCCGGAGCTGGCCGGCCACTTCGCCGGCAAGCTCATACAGTTCCCGGTCGCGCTGCCGCCAGCCGGCCCGGCCCAGGCCGAAGGTGTACCCACGGATGGCGTTGACGCGCTCGTCGAGCAGCCGCCAGCACTTCGCGGCCAGATCCCCGGTGACGTCCTTTTCCAGCAGCGCCCTCTGGATGAAGATGACGGCCTCGGCATTCTGGGTGCCCTCGCGGACGTTCTCGAAGCGCGCGCTGGTGACCGGCCCGGCCGGACCTGGGGCCAGCAGGGCCGCGCAGTTGGAGGCCATGCCCGTCTGGCCGATGGCAGACTGCGGGTAGCGGGCATAGAAGGTGCCGCCGCCTCCGCTGTTGTACTTGATGCCGGGCATCTGCCAGTAGTCGGCGCCGATGCGTCCGGCGCCGCGGTAGTCGGCGGCCAGGTCGGCCTCCATCAGGACGCGGAACGGCCAGACGGCCGGGTCGGGAAACAGGCACAGCGGACCGAAGCCGTACCGATTGAAGGCCAGGACCATGTCCTTCCGCCGCCAGCCGAAGTGTCGCTTCGTCGCCGGATCGGGTATCGGGGCGGTGTACACCCGCTCCACGTGGGAGGCCGGCACCCTCTTGCCCTTGTCCTCGCGGTCGTAGCGGTAGTACCCCGCCCCCTGGTGGCTGCCGACGAACCAGCCGACCTCCGGCAGGATGTCGTGGAAGGCCTTCACCGCCAGCGCCGGGATCGGCGGGTCGGCCGGCATGCCCAGCATCATCCGGTCGGCCAGGCCGCGCTTGGCCAGCCCTTCCCGAACCTTCAGCAGCACGGGCCGCCAGAAGTCCCGGTATTCCTCGCCGCCCAGCGGCGGCAGAGGCATGTCGCTCCTGGTGCCGGTGGCCGCGTCCACCGCCGTCACCGTGAAGGTGCCGCGGGTCTGCTTCGGCAAGCCGCGCTCGTCGTACTTCTCCTTCTGGTACGGGTTGCCGCTGGCCACGCCGGCGTTGCCCCAGACGACGCAACAGACGGCCTGGATCCGCCGGGGGTCGTGGTGCTTCAGGTACAGGTCGAGGTGCCTGTCCATGACCGTGGTGTCGTACGTGAAGGAGCCGTCCGCCTGCCGGACCCAGTGCACATAGGACTCCTCATTGCCGAGCTGCTCCTTGCTCAACAGGGGGATGATGATGGCATGGTTACCGGCCTGGCCGATGAGCTGGACCGAGCGCTCGATGAGCCGCCAATGCCGCTCCGACCACAATGGCACGCCGTAATGAGCCGCCAGGGTGTCGGGCGACTGGTACACCGAGAGCCGCGAGACGTAGTCGGCCACGTCCGGCAGCGCCCAGTCGAAGACCTCCAGCTCGAGGGGCACGACGACGGCCTTCTGATCCTTTGCTGAGATCGTGAGGGCACCTATATAGACCCCGGCGGCGGCCTCGGCAGGCACCTCGACGGTGGCCCAGATCGGCGCCACGGCGCCGGGAACGGGCCGCCCCGGCAGGCCCAGGGCCGCGCGGGTCTCGCCTCGGAGCTTCTCGGCCGGACGCGTCACGGGGACGACGGTCGGCGGCTCACTGGCCAGGCCGTCGAAGCGGCGGAAGTACACGCCCAGGGACGGCCCGGTCGGCCCGCCGTACACGTGCCCGCCCAGGAAATGCATGAGCCGCCCGGGCAGGCCGTAGCGGACCTGTATCGCCGAGGCGGGGATCCGGCCCCCGCCGGCCCGGGCCAGGTCGCCGACCTCGGCGGCGAGGCCGGCGATCTCGGTGGTCGAGCCGACCACCACCTGCCCGGAGAACCGGCCGTTGCGCAGGGCGGAGAGGCGGATGGTAGTGAGCGGCTCGCCGGGGGGTGGGAAGCTCAGCTCGGTGACCTCGGCGATGACGTCGGCGTTCCAGACGTGAAAGCCCGCCGGTCGGGCCAGCGCGGGGGTGACAGCGCCGTCGGCCGCCACCGCGCGAAGGAAAAGCCGGTTCAGGGCCACGGCGGCGAACTCGCCGAGTCCCGCCTGGCGGCACCGGGCGGGGTAGTGAGAGCTGTGGCAGCGCACCGCCAGCACATTGACGCCCTTTCGCAGCAACTCCAGAGGCAGGGCCACGGGGCCGACCGTCCGCTGCCGCAGGGCGAGCTGGTCGGTCCGCTGGCGGTCGTAATAGTGGTGCAGCAGCTCGCCCTTGCGCGGGCCGTCTTTCACGAAGAAGGCCTCCTCCGGATAGTCCTGCCCCGCCGTGCCCGGGTGGAGCCGGCCTGGCGGCAGCGACGCGCGCAAGACCTCCCGGCCGTTGAGGTAGGCCGCCACCCCGCCACAGTAGTCGATCTCCAGGGCCAGCTTCTTGACGGCGGCCGGGTCGGTCACGAGGAATTTCCCGCGCCGGCACAGCAGGCCCAGCTCCTGGCGCTCGGTGGCGAACGCGCCCCGCACCAGGTCCCAGGCCCCGTCGTCGAAGCCCACCTCCGTCCAGCCGGGCGGCGGCGGGGACGACCGGCCGGGCATCAGCTTCGACCTTCCCCCCCGCAGCGTGAGCTGGCGGGCGGCGTCGTCGAGCTTTATTCCCGCCGCCTTGGCCGAGGCCGCCGAGACCAGCGGCGGCATGCGCGTGACGTGCTGCCGCCAGTAGCCGCCGGCCGCGAGAATCACGGCCTCTTCGGGCGATGCCTGGGCCTCGGCCGCGCGCAGCGCCGCCGGCCAGGCCGCCAGCAAGAGCGCGCCCAGTGCCGCACGTCGGCTCCACGCCGCTGATGGGTTCTTTTCAGCCAATGACTGATCCCTTCCGAATGTCAGATCCTCAGGCCAACACAGCAACGTATCTGCGTGGCGGAGTCAACTACGAATGAAACGCTCCGCCCCGGCGGCAGTACCGGCGATTCCGGCCGCGGCGGCTTCAGGCTTGATGGTCCGGGCCAAACCGGGGATAAGTTACAGGCCGGCGACAGACGGTCGGTCGAGCCCGGTTACCATGAACGGCCGGATCGCCGCGAAGGACAGGGACCGCATCAGGGCCCAGCGCCGACAGCGGGGAAAGGAGAGCAAAATGAAGGCTGCCGTGGACAGGAGAATGATGCTTGGCGTGCTTCTGGTGTGGCTGTGGGTCGGGGGCTGCCAGGCCGGCGACCGCGTGAAGGTGCTTCAGAACGGGGTGGCGCCGACGAAGGACTACGCCGGCTGCCAGGACACGTGCATCAGCGGCGAGCCCTACGAAGAGAACCGCAACTACGGCGGCTCGGCCGAGCTGCGGGCCGGCGGGAAGCGCCGCATCCTCATCCGCTTCGACCTCTCGCCGATCCCCCAGGCACAGGGCATTCACAAGGCCGTGCTGCGGCTGGCCGATACCGGCTATCCGCGCAAGGCCGCCGGCAAGTGGCCGGTCCGCCTGCACGCCTACCGGCTCACCCGGCCGTGGCAGGATGACGCCAACTGGCTGGAGCACACCCGCACCAACTACAAGCAGAAGGACGCGGGCGACTGGCAGAGCCCCGGAGGTGACATCGACCTCGAGGCCGACTTCGGCGGGCAGACCAAGGGCCTGATCACCGCCGACACGACGGCCGACGGGCCGTGGGGCCACGTCCACGAGCTGGACCTGACCGAGATCGTCCGCCGCTGGCACAGCGGGCAGGCGCCCAACCACGGGCTGGCGCTGGAGGCGCCGCCGAAGTCGCCGGGCTGCACGGTGGCCGGCAGCGAGTGGCACGTGCCGGCCTACCGGCCGATGCTGATCGTCACCCACGGCCCCAAGGGCGCAGAGGCAGTGGCTGACGCCCCGCTGGAACCGGCGGCCGAGAAGGTGGAGCTGGACGGCATTTCGGCCACGCCCGACGCCGGTGAGGCCGCCGGCGACTACGCCGCCGTCCGCGTCGGCCAGAACGCCAACTGCGCCCTCCGCGGGGCCAGCACCGACGCCTACGTCAAGGAGGCCGCCGCCACCTATCCCGGCACCTGGGGCTGGATGAACATGTGCCGCGTCGGCGGCCGCGCCGGAGACTTCAGCCGCGCCCTGCTGTACTTCGACCTGAAGCAAATCCCCAAGACCGCCTCCATCAGGCAGGCCAAGCTGGTGCTGTCGCTGACGCCCTGGACCAACCGCCAGGCCGGCAGCTACCGCTACGGTGCCTACCTGTTGAAGCTGCCCGGCGAGCCGGGCTGGCAGGCCGACGAGGTGACCTCCAGCCACTGCCGGGAAGGCCGGGCATGGCCGAAGGGCGGGCTGTTGGCCACCTCGGGCCCCAACCCGCTGGCCATCGGCCAGGCCGCGCTCAAGCCTTCAAGCCCGGATTCGGCGGGCACCATGGAGTTCGACCTGACCGGGGCGGTCCGCGCCTGGGCGGCGGGCAAGATTCCCAACTGCGGGCTCGTGCTCGACAACCGCCTGGAGGGCGGGGCGTATGATTTCTATTCCAGCCGGTCGTTCAAGCCCGAGCTCCGCCCCTACCTGGAGATCATGCTGTCGCCGGCCATCGGCAAGCAGCCCGCCCCGGCGGAGGCCAAGCCCGCCCTGCCGCCGGGCGACTACTGGGTCCAGCCGATGCGCCAAGTCCACAAGCTCTTCAAGGGCAAACCCGGCACGCTGGCCCAGTACGGCGACAGCATCACCGTGAGCATGGCCTTCCTGGCCTATCGCTTCGGCAAGAACGCGCCCAAGGACGTCACCCCGCCCCGGCCGCAACTGGCCCTGGAGAACACGCCGCCCCAGGTCAGGGCCGAGCTGGAGGTGGTGGACAGGTTTTCCGACCGCGAGCTGTGGTGGCGATGGAAGGGCGCCGAGTGGGGCAACACCGGCATGATGATGTCCGACTGGCTGTTCCGTAACGTTGACGCCTGGCAGAAGAAGATGAACCCCGAGACGGCCGTCATCATGTTCGGCACCAACGACCGCGGCCGGATCTGCCCGCCGGAGTACACCGAGTACATGGCCGCCTCGGTAAGGCGGATGATGCAGGACGGCACCGTGCCGATGCTCACGAGCATTCCCCCGCCGGCCCCGGACGGCTACCGGCTGGCGACACTGAGCATCGCCGCCGGGCTGAAGGTGCCGGTGATCGACTACAACGCCGAGATCACCCGCCGCCGCGGCGACGACTGGTCGGGCAAGAAAGACCCCCCCGGGCTGATCAGCGAAGACGGCGTGCACCCGTCGCACCCGGGCAAGTACCATTTCGATTTCAGCGAGGAGGCGCTCAACCGCAACGGCTACCTGCTGCGCGACTACCTGACCCTGCGCAAGTACTACGAAGTCATCACCAAGGTCCTGCACCCGGAGGCCAAGCAGCCCCCCGCGGCGCCCAGGGCCGGGCCGTAGTATAATGGTGTCCGGCCATGGGCGCGGCGTCCTGCAACGCCGGGGCGGCTGCCGGCCGGAAGGGAAGGCGGCGATGCCCATCTTCGAGTATCGATGCAGGAAGTGCGGGCACGTGTCGGAGTTCCTGGAAAACCCCGACGGCAACGGCAAGCACGTCTGCCCCAAGTGCGGCAGCACGGGCATGGAGAAGCTCTTTTCCAGGTTCAGCGCCAGGACTTCGTCGCCCGAATGGGACTCCCCGAGCTGCTCGCGCTGCCCCACGGACGCATGCCCTTACCGCGACGACTCGACGTAACGGCCGGCGCGTCACGACGACGTCGGACCCCGCGCGGGCGCGAAGCAAGGCCCGGCCGAGCTGGCCGGGCCTGACAGAACTGGGGAACCAGGATTCGAACCTGGACTAACTGATCCAGAGTCAGTTGTGCTACCGTTACACTATTCCCCAGTGGTCCTTGGCCGCCGGGGTGCGGGACACATACCAGACCGCATCGGTTAATCCTATTTTCGGGGGCGGCAAAGTCAAGGCCCGTTTCTCGGAGCGGGGGCGGCGTTCGGCGCAAAAAGCACCCGCCGGCGGCCGGTGTCGGCCGCAGGCGGGTCGGAAGGATCGATCGCCGCACGAAGGAACAAACAGCCTGATCCCGCGTCGGCCCGGTCAGGCGGCAACGGCCGGCTGCGGGGAACACATGGCGGCAGCCAGGGAGACGCGGTCGAACTGAAGTCCCACGCTGTAGCCGTCGCGAGCCTTCTGGCAACGGGTGACGGTGGAATTGATGTTCCGGCGGCCGCCGTCGGGGTGCAGGGGCACACAGAGGACGACCTTCTGGCCGGGGTAGAGCCAGCGGTCGGCCAGCGCCCCCAGCCCGCCGCGGGAGATGTCCGTCATCCGCAGCGTGTTACGGACATCGCCGCCGTCGGGGTCCAGACGGATCCCGTGAAGCATCATCATCAGTTGCGTCCGTGGGTATCGCCGCCTTTCGAGCATCACCGGAGCTTGGATGTTCATGAACCTCTCCAGGACTTAATCCTTTTCTGGGGCTATCGGCCCCAGCGCAGGTGGGCTTGAATAGGCTGCGCAGAATTTTGCGTCTTTGCGGTTTAGCCCATAGAATGCGGCCATGGGCCAGCGTAGCGACTGCGACGGTCTGGTGGTGCTGCTGGGGGCCGGGCCGGGCCCCGCGACGTGGCTTACCCTGGCCGGGGCGAAATGGCTAAGCCGCGCAGAAGTGGTAATTTACGACCGCCTGGTCCGCCCGGAGGTGCTGGCGCTGGCTGGTCCGGCGGTCGAGAAGATCTACGTGGGCAAGACCCCCGGCGGGGCCGGGCCCGACCAGCGGTGGATCAACGACCTGCTTATCCGCCGCGCCCGCGCCGGCCAGCAGGTCGTCCGGCTCAAGGGCGGCGACCCGCTGGTGTTCGGCCGGGGCGGCGAGGAGGCCGAGGCCCTGGCCGAGGCAGGGGTCCCCTACCGCATCGTGCCGGGGATCACCGCGGCCCTGGCGGCGGCCGCCTGCGCGGGCATCCCGCTGACGGACCGGCGATACGCCTCGACGCTGGCGTTGGTGACCGGCCGGCAGGACCCGACCAGGGACGAGGAGGCCGTCAACTGGCAGGCCCTGGCGGGCATCGACACGGTCGTGTTCTACATGGGCGTAAGCAACCTGCCGGAGATCACCCGCCGGCTCATCGAGGCCGGCCGCGACCCGCAGACCCCCGCCGCCGTCGTCGCCCTGGCGGGCACGCCGCGGCAGCGGACGGTGACGGCGCCGCTGGCCGAGCTGCCGGCCGCCGCCCGCCGAGCCGGCATCGCCCCGCCGGCCCTGACCATCGTCGGGGAGGTAGTGTGCCTGCGCGAGAAGCTGGCGTGGTTCGAGCACCTGCCCCTGTTCGGCCAGACGGTCATCATCACCCGGCCGGCGCATCAGTCGGCGGAGTTGGCGGCCCCGCTGCGGGAGTTGGGGGCGGAGGTGATCGAGGCGCCGGCCATCGAGATCCGGCCGCTGGAGGACTTCGCCGCCGTGGACGAGGCCCTGCGGAGGCTGAAGGAGTTCGACTGGGTGGTCTTCACCTCCGCCAACGGCGTGGAGGCCTTCGCCGCCCGCTGCCGGCATCTGGGG
Organism: Phycisphaerae bacterium SM23_33; assembly: GCA_001303665.1. Lineage (GTDB taxonomy): Bacteria > Planctomycetota > Phycisphaerae > SM23-33 > SM23-33 > SM23-33. The sequence goes on from LJUF01000091.1 coordinate 8,397, forward strand.
CTGGACGGGCGGGCGCTGGGCGCGGCGAGGGTAGCGGCCGTCGGCCCGGCCACCGTCAAGGCCCTGGCGGGCTGTTTCATCAGCCCCGACGTGGTGCCCGAGAAATTCACCACGCAGGCCCTGGGCCAGGCCATGAAGTCGGCCGGTGAGCTGGCCGGCACACGCATCCTGCTGGCCCGGTCCGACCTGGCCACGCAGCCGCTGCGGCAGTTGCTGGCCGAGGCCGGCGCGGAGGTGCAGGACGTGGCCTTTTACCGCACCGCCCGGGCGGCCCAGCTCCCCGAAGAGGCCCTCGCCGCCCTGGGCGAGAAGCGCGTGGACTGGATTACCTTCACCTCCTCCTCGGCGGTGGACAACTTCCTGGCCCTGCTGGCGGCTGGCGCGGGCAAGGCCGCCCCGGGCCTGCAAGGCGTTCATCTGGCTGCCATCGGGCCCGTCACCGCCGAGACCCTGCGCCGCCACGGGCTGACAGCCGCGGCCGTGGCCGACGAGCACACCGCCGCCGGGCTGGTCGAGGCCATCCTCCGCGCCGTTCGGCCGGCCGGGACATCAGACAGGCAAGACCAGCGGGAGTGAGTTCGGATGTTCATTGACATTCACGTGCACACGCGGCGACGGCCGGGGCTGCCCCGCGACGGCAAGCCGGCCTACGCCACGCCCGAGCAGCTGATCGCCCGCTACGATGCCATCGGCGTGGAGCGGGCGGTGCTGCTGCCGGGCGTCTCGCCCGAGTGCGCCCGCCAGATCCAGTCGGTCGAGGAGGTGTTGGAGATCTGCCAGGATTGCGGCGGCCGCTTCATCCCCTTCTGCAACGTGGACCCGCGGCAGTTGAGCAACTCGTCGCAGGCCCCGCTGGGCGAGCTGTTGGAGTTTTACCGGGCGGCCGGCTGCAAGGGCGTGGGCGAGGTCTCGGCGAACCTGCCCTTCGATCACCCCATGGTGGAGAACCTCTTCCGGGCGTGCGAGCGGCTGGGGATGCCGCTGACCTTTCACATGTCCCCATCGCTGGGCGGCAACTACGGCCTGTACGACGAGCCGGGGCTGCCGCTGCTGGAAAAGGCCCTGCGGAAATTTCCCAAACTGGTCTTTCTCGGGCATTCGCAGGCCTTCTGGGCGGAGATCGGCCCGCTGCAGGACGTGAGGCAGCGCGGCGGGTATCCTTCCGGCCCGGTCGAGGCCCCAGGCCGCGTCGTCGAGCTGATGCGGCGATATCCGAACCTGCACGGCGACTTGTCGGCCAACAGCGGCTGCAACGCCGTCAGCCGGGATGAAGGCTTCGGCTGCGAGTTCCTCGCCGAGTTCCAGGACCGGCTGTACTTCGGCACCGACATCTGCGCCCCCGACACGCCCACGCCGCTGGTGGATTACCTGCTGCGGCTGCGCAACGAAGCCAGGATTTCGCAGACCTGCTTCGACACGCTCGCCAAGGTCAACGCCGCCCGCCTGCTGGGCCTGTAACTCCCGCTTGCCGCCCGCCTTGCCCGGGCATCCTTGGATCGGCTGTGGGCCTGTGCCTACACGCTGAGCGGGTAGCGGCCGTGCTGCCTGCCCATGACAAGGTAGTGGATGAGGTTCTCGCCCGCGCGGGCCGGCAGCGGCCGCTCGTACGGGGATGCGCACGGCGAGAGGATGAACCCGCCGCCCGGGCCGCCCTGGCGGATGGCCTCCATGACCAGGCGCTCGACCTCCTGCCGGCTGCCGCGAGCCAGGTCGTCATACTGGATGTTCCCGATCAGGCAGTACTTGTCGCCCACGCGCCGCTTGGCCTCGGCCAGCACGGTGTCGCCCATGGGCGGGGGCTCCAGCACGTTCAGCCCGTCCATGCCGACGGCGGCGAACCGCTCCAGGAAGCGGCTCACCCGCCCGTGAGAGTGCACGATCACGTACGTGTCCGGGTAGGAGTGGATCAGCTCCACCAGCCTGGCGTCGTAGGCCACCACGAACTCCTCGAAG
>LJUF01000092.1 GCA_001303665.1 Phycisphaerae bacterium SM23_33
GAGCCGTCGGGGTTGACGCACGGCAGGATGATGAACTTCTGGTTTCGCAGGGTCAGGTAGGGCTCGCCGGAAGCCAGCCACTCCATCAGGGCCATGGCGACCATTCGCCCGCCCTCTTCCGAACCGTGTGTGCCGGCGGTGATGACCACGAGCTGCTTGTCGTCGTCGCCCACTCGCGGGTCGGTGATCTCGAGCATCGGGATCGCCCGCCCCTCGAATGACTTGCCGGCCGAGCCCAGCTTGACCAGCCGGCTGCCGGCAACGCCCTCGACGCACCGCATCACGTCCTCGTAGCCCGGTTTGGCTTCCATGGCACCTCCTGGAAACAGGGTCCTGGGCTGGCCGAGGCCCGCCGCCCGCGCCGCCCCAGCCCGATCGGACCGCCACAATGCCACCAACCAACGGCAAGTGCAAGCCCGCCGCCCGGAAGCCGGCCCTTGCTGGGCCGCTTCTGGAATCCCCCTCCGGCCGATATCATGGAGGCCGTGAATCGGCGGATCATCCACGTGGACATGGACGAGTTCTTCGCCGCCGTGGAAAAGCTCGACCGCCCGCAGCTCCGCGGCAGGCCCATCCTGGTGGGCGGCGACCCGGCGGGCAGGGGGGGGGTCAGCACGGCCAGCTACGAGGCCCGCGCGTTCGGCTGCCGCTCGGCCATGCCGATGGTCACGGCGCTTCGGCTGTGCCCGGAGGCGGTGGTGCTGCCGGTCCGCGGCGAGCGCTACCGCGAGGTCAGCGATCGGGTCTTTGAGATCCTCGAGCGCTTCACCCCGGTGATCGAGCCGGTCAGCATCGACGAGGCCTTCCTGGACGTGGCCGGCTGCGAGCGGCTGCTGGGCCCGGCGGAGGGGATCGCCCGACGGATCAAGGCGGACATCCCGCGGGAACTGGGCCTGACCGCCAGCGTGGGACTGGCTCCGAACAAGTTCCTGGCCAAGCTGGCCAGCGACCTGCAAAAGCCCGACGGCCTGGTGGTCCTCACCGAGCGGAACGTCCACGAAGTCCTGGACCCGCTGGGGATCGAGAAGCTGTGGGGCGTGGGCCCGGCCGCGGCCGAGCAGCTCAAGCGGCTCAACATCCACACCATCGGACAGCTTCGCCGCACGAGCGCGGAGGGGCTCACGGAGGCGTTGGGGCAGTTGGGCGAGCACCTGCTGCAACTGGCCAACGGCCAGGACGACCGCCCCGTCACGCCTGACAGCCAGGCCAAGAGCATCGGCCAGGAGCAGACCTTCGCCCAGGACCTGGCCGAGCTGGACGAGCTCCGCCGCGTGCTGCTTCAGCAGACCGAGCAGGTGGGCCGGCGGCTGCGGCGGCACGGGCTGAAGGCGCGGACGATCCGGCTGAAGCTGCGGTACGGCGACTTCACCACGCTGACGCGCTCCCAGACGCTGCCCGAGCCGACCGACGTGACCCAGGAGATCTGGGGCCAGGCCGAGGCGCTGCTTCTGGCCTGGGCCCGCAGGTCGCAGCGCCCGCTGCGGCTGCTGGGTGTGACGGCCGCCCAGCTCGTCTGGCAGCGCGGGCAGCTTCCGCTGTTCGAAGAGCCGGAGCGGCTGAAACAGCGCCGCCTCGACCAGGCCCTGGACGAGATCGCCGACCGCTTCGGCGACGAGGCCGTCCGTCGCGGCCCGCCCGACGGGGCGGAGGAGCCCCAAGGCGATTCATGAAGGGCTTGCCTCCCGCACGCCGCCACCGTTCGCAGAAAAACCTGCCGCACCCGCTCCGGGCCCCAACGCTGCCGGATACTTGTCAGACTGCTGTGGTCCGGCCGCTTCGCCCCCAGCCGATACCCGGCGAACCAGCGAATCGCAAGGCTTACCTGGGCCTCGCGCGCGAGCTTGCGCAGGCCGCGAACAGTTCTTCCTGCCATCGATCTTGCCTGCCGATCACGCCTCGGTCTCCATGCCAATAGACATTAGCAACTCGCCCTGCACCGCTGCAGACTGTATCATGGCTCCACAACATGCCCATGTATGGGAACCATGGCATCTTGAGGACCGTCGCGGCCCTTGGCGTCTTGGCGTGCTTCCTGCCGGGGTGCCAAGGGCTGCTTCCGTGGCGTGCCGCTGCTGTGGACGCGCCCGCGCCCGCCGCGGGCGGAATCGTGTTCGACGCCGCTGAGGTGCTTCCCGCCGAGCAGCGCCGCGGGACGGGGTACATCGTGGCCCCCCGCGTGCCGGTGGTGGACCTCGACTTCAGCTTCCGCATCCGCACGCGGTTCGGCACGATCCCGGCCCAGGGGCGGAACATGCTGGAGCTGCGCTTGTACGAGGTGCGGTGCATCGAACAGGCGGCTCAGATCCGGGGGGTGCGGAAGGTCCTGGAGGGCATGTTCGGCGCCCTGGACGAGACGGTCGAGGGCGCCGAGACGCTGCTTACGGACCCGGTCGGATCGCTCGAGCGCGCCCCGAAAGGTCTGGAGCGCATGGTCAGGGGCAAGCTGGACTACGCCACCCGCCGAGCCGGCAGCCCGGAGCGCCGCCAACTGGCCGTCTCGCTGGGCTGCGACCCCGAAACGCGCAATCCCATCCTCAAGAGGATGCTCGATGAGATCGAGCTTCAGCGGATGATCGGCAGCCTGCCCGTCCAGTTCATCCCCTACACGGGCATCCTCCGCCTCACGGCCGACATCAAGGACGAGGTGGCCTCGACGCCGCCCCACGAGATCAACCAGCGCATTGAGACGGAACTGGCCGGCTGCGGCGTGGCCGAGGGCCTGCGACGGGGCTTCTGCAGGTCGAAGCACTTTACGGCGGTTCAGCGACTTGTCCTGATGAAGCACTACCGCGAACTGAGCCGGGTGAAGAACCGCGACGCCTTGCTCGAGCTGGCCGTCGAGGGCGACAGCGAGGCCGACGCCCTGGGCGCGATCGAGGTCGGCCAGGCCCTCGCCCGCCTCCAGGCGCAGCGGCCCCTGGCGGGCCTGGGGCGTCGGGGCCTGGCCATCGCCGGCGTTCGGGACTTGCCCATTGCCGTGCTGGAGGACGGCCGGCACCTCATCTACGCCCCCTACGATTGCATCGTCGGGACCGAGCAGGTGGACCGCGCCGTGACGGGCTATCGTGCCGCCTGCCCTTCGCAGCCGACCACCCTCATCTGCTCAGGCCGGGCCATGCCCGATGCCCGGCGGGTCCTGGAGGCCGCCCGGATCGCGGTACAGGAAGGGGCGAGGTCCAACTCTGAGCCGTCGCCAGGCGAACAGCAGGGCCTCGGGCCGTAGCCAGCGCGGTCTTGGCGATGCCATGCCTTGTCCCTGGTGGCCGCCTGCCTAGCGCCGGGTGGGCGGGCCTGCCCCGACGGGCCGCGTGCCTGCCCCTTGGGCGGTGGGCTGGGGCTTGCCCAAGACGATCCGGGCCACGTAAGCTACCGCCTTGCCCGCGCCGTTGGCCGAGGCGGCGTCGACGCTGACGATAACCACGGGCCGGCCTGAGGCGAGCGGGCCTTTGTGGGCCATGTTCACGCGGCGGAGGACCAGGGCTGGAACCTCGGCGGTGACTCGCGCAGCGCTGTCGGTCGCGGCCGAAAGCTCCAGGCCCAGATCGGCGTCGATGGCGCCTTCGCCCGCCAACTTCCCGGCGATGGTCAGAACCGCGCCCACCGACTCGTATTGGATCAGGTTGAGGCGATGACCCGTACCCGTGATGCGAGACCCAACGACCACGGGCACTTTGTTGACGATCGTGATGCGGTCGCCGGAAAGCCGCACCGTCTGGTCCATGCGATACAGGACCTTCGCCTGGCCCAGGTCCGCCAGTGCCTTCTCAAGCCCAGCCGGAGTCGCGGCAGCCGCCGTCAGCCCGGTCGCGTCCAGCCGCGGCACCCGTTCCGGCGGCAGGCGGAGCTCGTAGATCGTGGTTTTCAGCGGACAGCTCAGGCCTTCGGCCGCTGCCCCCACAGCGGCCGCCGGCTGCGTGCCTGCCCCTTTGGAGCTTGCTCCAGTGGGGCCGGCTGGCGTGGCTGAAGGAGCCGGGGAAGCTGCCTTGGGCGCAGGCTCGGCGCCGGCGTGCACTTCGCCCAGCACCACCCGCGCCACGTACATCACGGCCTTGTCGTCATTGGCCGAAGCGGCGGCCGCGCTGACGGACGGCTTGCCGATCTGGACGACCCCGACCTGCCCCAGCTTCACCTTTCGGGTCGCCGGCGCCCGGAAGCCGGGGACCACGGTCGTGCCCTCGCTCAGCACGGCCAGCTCGATGTCCAGCCGCATGTCGATACTGCCGCCGTCCCGCGGCTTGCCGGAGATGGCGAAAATGGCGCCCGTATCCTGGTACGCAATGGTGTTGATCGTCTGCCCATCTTCCCCGACCGCCGAGTGCACGACCACCGGCACGCGCTTGCCGATCACGATGCGGTCGCCCCCCAGGCTCACGCCCTGCTCGACGCGGTAGAGCAGCTTCGTCTCGCCGAGGGCCCGCAGCGCCTTCTGGAAGTCGGCGGCGCCGGCTGCCTTGGCCAGGGCGGCCGTGTCCAGCTTGGCTGCCCGGTCGGCCGGCAGGCGAAGCTCGTAGATCAACGCGCCAAGGGAGGCGGTCGGGCCCGTCGGGACCGCGGTCGCCGCGGCGGCACGCCCCGGCCTGGTGCTCGCATTCTCAACGCGACGCGGGGCCGACCAGTTCCTCACGTCGTCATCAGTGCCCGCTTGGCCGTCGGGGCCGCGCGAGGAGAGGTCAAAGCCCGCCGTGTTGTGCTGCCCCGGGCAGAGGTATTCATAGGGCTGGTCCCAGGGATCGGACGGCAGCGCGCGAACGTACGGCCCGCGCCAGCTCGCCAAGCCGGCCGGCCTGCTGATGAGCGCGTCCAGACCCTCCTTGGTCGTGGGATAGCGGCCGGCGTCGACCTTGAACGTGTCCAGCGCCGTTCCCAAGGCGCTGATGTCGGCCTCGGCGGCCAATCGTTTGGCCCGTGCCAGGCGCGACGCGTCGGCCAGACGCGTCGTCGGCTCCGCCGGTCGCGTGCCTGCCCCTTCGGGGGCGGGCCGTGAGCTTCCCGACGCGCCGGCTGTCGTCAGCCGGACCCAGACCAGGTAGACGCACTTGTCGGGGCCGACCTGCGTGAACACCTGCACCGGCCGGCCAAGGACGACCTGCCCGTCATACCTGCACTTGAACGGCGAAACCGTTTCGGCGGGTAGCGCGGGAGCCTTGGTGCTGCCTTCCTTGAGCCCGGTAAGGGCGACCTCGATGGTCATGTGGCCGGCCGGCGGGGTGTCGGCGCTCAGCTTCATGGGTGCCAGCGACACCTCCAGTTGCCCCTTGGCTGCTATCATCAGCGGCCCGTAGGCCGTCTCGCCCTGGCGGGTGGCGAAGATCTTCTCGGCAACCTGGCGAGCGCCGGCGTGCAACTGCACGTCCAGGTCCATGCCGCCGACGTTGGAGATCACCCCCAGCCGTCTCAGGTCCTGATCGAATCTCGGCATGCCCTTGGGCGATTCGGCCAGCGACTTCTTGAGCTTCTCGATGTCGCCGGCCGGCAGATCCAGGCGGTACACCCGCACGCGCAGGCGAGCGGCCTTTGTGCCCTCTGCCTCCGCCGCCGGCTGGGTGGCTGCCCCGGCGGCGGCGGGCGGCACCGTTGCATCCGGCGGCAGGCCTAACGCGGCCCGGTTTGCCGGCACGTCCAGCAGTGCTTTGACGCCGCGCCACTGAATGTCTTGCCCCTGCCCGGCCGCGCCCGCCGGAGATGCGTCGGCGATCCATATCACCTCGTCGCCCTTGGCAATGCGCCTCTCCCGCCCGCAGGGCAGGTCAAACTGGATGAAGGAGATGACAACCTCTTTCGCCTCGGACTTCCCGGCCAGGACATCCAGGACGGCGTACCGCTGTTGGCGGTGAATAACCCCGGCTTCACCCACCACGCCCAAGCCGATCTCCAGCGCCCGGCATCGCGCCATCACGCGATTCTTGGTCTTGAGCGCGCCGGCCAGGGCCACTCGCGCTCCCGGCAGCAGCAGCGGATCATCCTTCCAGCGCGCCTCGCCCGGGCGCTTGGCCGCCGCCCGGACCTGCTCCACCAGGCTCCGCCGGTTTTCGGCCGTGTCCTCCTGCGCCTTGAGCCCCCATTGGACCGACCGGTCGGGATGCCAGACGGCGTGGCCGAGCACCCAGAGGACCTGCTGCCCCTTGGCAATGGCCCGTTCGGTCCCCGTATTGTATCGATACAGGACGTGCACCGGCGGGTCCAGCTTGCGGTCGCCCAGGAACTCGACAACCTTGAACTCCTGGGCCGAGACAACGCGGGCGCCGCCTTCCAGCGCCTCGGGCCTGGGGTGCTCGGTCGCCTGCATCACGGCAACGACCTCCCCGCCGCGCAGGTAAGCGCGAATGTCATCAGTACCACTGCCCGGCAGTCCGGTTGGTCGCGTGGCGGGCTGGGTGGCGGCAGTCGGAAGTCCGGCCCTCACGACCATCAGTTCGAGGACAGGGCATAGCATTCGCCCCTCTTCGCCGTAGTCCCTGCCTCCATCCGGCCAGTACCGGGCCACCTCAGAAGCGATCAGCACCTCTCCGGATTCATTCAGTGCCCATGGCAGTTCACCCGTCAGGATCAGGCTGGCCCCCGGCGCGAAGTAATAGTATCCAGGAAGACGATCTCCATCCTTGAGTTCCAATCTGCCCGCCACCCCAAGGGCCTCCCGCACCTCTTTGCCTTTGGCCAGACGCACACCCGCGCCCATCTTCACGGCGAACTTCGGCATGGTGTAGCCAGAGGGACGGCTCGCGGGCGTGGGGACAACGGCCAGGCCCCAGCTCACCTCGGATGTACAATCCCACAGGATAGGCTCCTTCAAGCTATTCTGCACTTCAACTGACACGCGCGGCCTGCTGCCGACAGTGACAGGCCCGGGCACGTCAAGCCAGCGGCAGCGCAGCCCGGCCTTCGGGGCCCCCCATGCCGCGGCCTGCGTGCCTGCCCGTTTGGGGGCCGGCTGGGTGGCGGCTTGGCTCGCCGGCGGCATGCCGGCCTTGAGTGCCTGGACGAGGGCCTCGACCTCCTGCTCGGTGAATCGGCCGGTGACCATGCCCTGCTTGCCCAGCGGTGTCTTGAGCACCGGCGCGGAGACGACTCTACCATTCACCACGATGCCCAGCGCGTTGTTGATGTTGGCCTTGGTCAAGGCCGCGAACAGTTCCGCCCCACGATCATCCAGTTCAAAGCCGAGGACAGGCCGATTGAGACTGTCGGTCGTGGCGTACACCTTGGCCAGCCCCCAGGTATCCTTGCCCTCGCCGGGCAGCATCGTCTGGCCGGATTTGTCGGAGACCAGCACGTATTTCCGCCCGTCGCATTCGCCCGTCACCAATCCGGGGGCGTTCGTCAGTTCGCCCGCGATAGGTAGCCAGGCGTACTCGGGAATCTCGCTGAGAACGCTCACAGGTCGGCCGTTAATCGTTTTGAGCCACCAGAACCCAACCGCCCCAGCTTTGAGCCAGTCCCGATAGGTGGCGAGCATATTATTGTCGAATCCCGAAAGCTTCGGCGCAATTCTGAACTCCAGCTTGCTGCCCGCCGGCTGCGTGCCTGCCCCTTCGGGGGCGGACAGCGGGGCAACCTGCCGGACAGGGTCATTCTGTCCCATCAGGGCACAGTTTGACCCCTCCTGCGCCAGTCTTGCTACGTAGACCACGCTCTTGATTACCTTGCCGTCCTTAAGGAAATCGCCCCGCCACAAGGTCTGATACCTTGCTTCGTTCAACCTCTGGGGATCGGCAAGGAACGCAGTCCGCAATGTCGCCCCCTCGGGCACTGCCGTCCTGGTCACCTGACCGCTCCAGTCATCGCCGTTGCCCTTCGTGCAATCGAGGACCAGCATGTCGCCCAGCCGAGAGACCGTCAGGCGCAAGTCGATGTCCGCTGCCTCTGCTTTGCCCACCACGCCTCCGGCGGACTCTTTTACTTGCCCGTCAATCGACGAATACCACCCATGACCAAGAACCACCGGCTTGTCCCGATGGACCCGCCAGCGGTAACTGCCTCTGGGTTCATCGGCCGACACCAGTCTGACGGGAGCCGAAGCAGCCCCCGGCTGCGTGCTTGCCCCTTTGGGGGCGGGCTTGTCCGCCGGCTCCGTGCCTGCCCCTTCGGGGGCGGGCGGCGTGGCGCCGGCCGGGCCTTGCTCCTTCTGGGCCAGGGGAAGCCCCAGGGCCAGGGCTATGGAAACGATTGCGGCCAGGACCGTCGCGGCCAGGGCGGCGCGAGAGAGGCGGCGGAGGCGGTCGCGGCGGTCCGAGAGAATCGCCTCAATCCGGCGGAGGAAGGCGGTCTTGGACCAGACGATCCCGGCCGACAGTTCCATCGTCAGGGCGTGCCGCGGCAGTTGCTCGGCCAGGCGGGTGAGCATCCTGGCATAGGCGACCGGCTGCCCGGTGCCGTCCAGCACGGCATCGTCACAGGCGCTTTCGGCCAGGGTAGATACCTGCCGGCACGCCAGCCAGACCAGCGGATGGAAGAACAGCGCCGCCCGCACCAGCGACAACAGGGCCAGCAGCGCCGAGTCGCAGCGCTTGACGTGGGCCAGCTCGTGCAGGGCGATGGCATTCATCTCTTCGTCACTGACGTCGCCCCGCAGGCCGGATGGAAGAATGATAACGGGATGCAACGTGCCGACGGTCAGCGGGCTGCGGACCCCAGGACTTTCCACGATCACGACGTCGCGGGTCAGACCCAGCCGCTCCAGGCCCGCGCGGAAGATGCCCAGCACGCGGGGATCGGTCACGACCCGGCTGCGGCGCGCCCAGCGGCGGATGCGCAGCCTGCCGACAAGGACCAGCAAGAGCAGCAGCGACGCCCCCGAGACATAGGCCAACAGCACCACCGCCCACGGGTAATCCAGCAGCGAGAAAGGCTCGGGCGGCTGAACTTGTTCTGGCTGCCCGGCTGCGGTGTGCTCGGCCTCCACGCTCGGCGGAGCGTCTGGAATGCCGGGCGGACCCGTCAGTGGAGGGGCGAGCTCTTGCGGCCGCACCGGCAGCACCCGCGCCGGATACGTCGGCATCACCGGGATCGGTGCCTGAGGCGTTCCGGACTTCCGCGCCGCCCATCCCAGAAGGGGGATCAGCGGCGAGGCCAGGACCGCCGCGGCCAGGATCGCCTGCCGCACCGAGGCCCGTCTCCGCCGCAGGGCATGCGCGAGCAGCCCGGCGGCCGCCAGGAGGATGGACGACTGCCACAGCGTCGAGAGCATCAGCGAGGCCGCCCGGAAGCCCGCCCGGTCCAGCATCAGCCACCATTGGCCCCCGTTCATGACTGTTTCTCCCGTTCCGCGATAAGTCGCTTGATCCTGGCCAGGTCGGTCTTGCTCACCTTGCGGCTGTCCAGCAGCGCCGCCACCATCAGGCAGGCCGACCCGCCGAAGGCCCGATCCACGATGTCTGCCAGCAGGCTGTTGTTGGCCTTGTCCCTGAGCACCAGGGGGCGATAGCGAAAGCCCTTGCCCCTGTCCTCGGGGCGGCGGGCGAGGTAGCCCTTGGCCAGCAGGATGGCGAGGATCTTGCGGACCGAGCCGTCGGTGATGTGCCGCCCGCGGCGGCGCAGGCCTTCCAGCATGTCCTCGGTGGTGACCTCGCGGCGTTCCCAGACGATCTGCATGAACTCCAGTTCGACTTCGGTGAGGGTGCGTGATTTTCGCCTGGACATGGGCTGGTCCTTTCGGGCTGCTGCATCACCGAGAATTCATTCTCGGCCTATTAGACGCACGACCGGGGCGGGCGGTCAACAGAAAAACGAGAATTTTTTCTCGTGATCGGCCGCCCCTGGCCGCTCCGGGCATCTTCCGCGCCCGCCGACGGGCCGGATGTTGCCACGGCCGCCGGGCCTCGGCAAGGCGACCGAGCCCGGCCTTGTCTTTGCCGGGCCGCGAACCTAGCATCTCCCTGAAGGTGATAGGATGCGGGCTGAGGGGCCTGACGTCCGCTGCGAGGTCAGCGGCCGGGCACCCGCGGAAGGGGGATTCGCAGGAGAGTCAGAGATGTCACGATACCGCACGCTCGTCACATTGGTCGCGGTCGCCCTGGCGGGGGCGTGCTGCTGCCTCGCCCAGGCCCTGGGCGGAACCGACGCCGCATCGGCGCCCAAGCCCGACTACGACGCCGCCTTCGTCGGCATGACCGCGCCGGAAAAGGTCATCACCGACCAGGTCTTCGCGGTGAAGATCACCATGCGGAACACCGGGGCCGAGCCGTGGTGGTGCGAGGCCGTCCGGCTGCGCTCCGTGCAGCCGCCCAACAACGAGAACTGGGGGACGTCCTTCATCCTGGTCCGCCAGGGCCACACCGTCCAGCCGGGTGCGGAGTACACCTTCGCCTCGCATCTGAAGGCCCCCTCGCAGCCCAAGGTCATCCAGGTGGACCCCAGGCCGGCCGAGCCGACCGCGGCGACGGCCCCGGCTGTGCCGGCAGCGGAGCCCGGCCGGAAAAAGGTGCTGACCTTCGACGACTTCGAGTACGTCGGCTCCTTCAAGCCGCCCAAGACCGTGCAGGGGGCCAGGGGGGCGTTCTCGGAGAGCGGGCTGGCGCTGAGGGAGATGCCCGACGGCACCAGGCGGCTGCTCATGAACTACACGCACCCGGCGCAGGTCCTTTTTGAGGTCGAGATCCCGCCGCTGGTGAAGGTGGAAAACGGCCGGCACGCCGGGCTGAAGGTTGCCCGGGTGGGGAAGGTCTGGGGCGCGATCAGGGCGTCCAAGGCCGGGCGGGGAGACATCGGCCCCAACGGGGGCTTCGCGTGGGATGAGGGCAAGAGGATGCTGTACTGGACCTGCTACCACGGCTACAAGACCGGCGCGGCCCCGCCGGTGCTGGGTGCCTCCAAGCTGGAAGACGACGGCAGGATGACGCACTTCGGGCCGTGGTACATACCCAAGTCGGTGGGCTACTACAAGTCGTACTGGGGCGGCGTGATCCGATTGCCCAAGGCCTTCGCCGACAAGTACACCGGCGGCAGGACGCTGGCCCTGGGCTTCGGGGGGTATTACAGCATCTGCGCGCCGGCCAGCCGCGGGCCGGCGCTGGGCGCCATCGCCGAGCCCGACCCGCAGAAGGACACCGTGGACATCGTTGAGATGCTCTTCTACGGCAAGGGGGGCGTCGCTCCCAGGGACGGCAACTACCTGAACGCCAATTGCGGCTTCTGGGCCGAGCAGCCCGACAGCCCCGCCAAGGGATACTGGACCTATGACGACTGGGCGCGGGCCGGGGTGTTCGTGGATTCGCCCTCCGGGCACGGCTACATCGCATTCGTCCGGTTGGGCACGGGCAGGATTGGATATGACTTCGGCTCCATAGGCAGCGCCGGCCATTCTCAGCAGTGGTACATCTACGACCCGGAGGACCTGGGCAGGGCGGCCAAAGGGCAGAAGAAACCCTGGCAGGTCCTGCCGCGCTCGATGACGGAGGTCCGCTACCCGCTGGGCGGGCTGGTCACCGGCTCCTGCTACGATGAGCAGCAGAAGCTGCTGTATCTGTGCACGATGTGGGCCTACAGCGACGGCGAACGGGAAAGCTACCCTTGCGTCCACGTGTATCGCATCAAATGACAGCCGCGAACAGCGCGAACGCGGACAAAGAACCAGCAGATGTGCTGATCGGCGCCCTCCCCATGCTTGGCATGTTTGGCCGCTTCAGTCG
>LJUF01000093.1 GCA_001303665.1 Phycisphaerae bacterium SM23_33
CTCAAGCCTGCCAGTTCGCCAAGCCATTCCCCGGTTGAGCCGAGGGATTTCACGAAGCGCTTGACAGGCCGCCTACGTGCTCTTTAAGCCCAGTGATTCCGAACAACGCTCGCCACCTTCGTCTTACCGCGGCTGCTGGCACGAAGTTAGCCGTGGCTTCCTCCGGGGCTCCTCAACGCCTCCGCCTGTTCGGCGAATTTGCTTGGTGACCCCTGACAGTGGTTTACACCCCGAAGGGCTTCTTCCCACACGCGGCGTCGCTCCGTCAGGCTTTCGCCCATTGCGGAATATTCGTCCCTGCAGCCTCCCGTAGGAGTCTGGGCAGTGTCTCAGTCCCAATGTGGCCGGTCGACCTCTCAGTCCGGCTACCCGTCATCGCCTTGGTAGGCCGTTACCCTACCAACAAGCTGATGGGACATGGGCCGATCCCAGGCCGGCAGGTCCCGACGAGTCGGGATCCCCGCCCTTTGACCACATGGAGATCCTCCGCGTGGTCTCATCGAGTGTTACCCCGCCTTTCGGCGGATTATCCTCGTGCCCGGGGTACGTTGCCCATGCATTACTCACCCTTTCGCCGCGCTACTAGCTCCCCGAAGGGAACTTTCGCGCCCGACTTGCATGGGTTAGCCACGCCGCCAGCGTTCGTTCTGAGCCAGGATCAAACCCTTCAGTTGATGTATCGTTCCCACGTCCCTCGCAGACAACTCCCGGAGAGACGCTTGGATCGATTGGGTGATGCTGGCTAATTGTCCCCGAAGGGACAGGCCAAAACTCAAAATCCTGCGATCCAGACTGGGCTGGATGGCATCACGAGGATTTCGAGTCGGGCAGGACCTCGCAAGTCAGTCCCGCCCATATATGCTTTCCCGGGCCGGCGCGGCCGCGATTGCCGAGACCGGTCGGGTCACATCCTCGTGACGGCGGCACTGTTCACTTTTCAAATAGCGGCGTCTTGAGCCTCATCGCCCAGACAACACTGAAACACACATCCGGCTACACACAAGGATCGGTCAAGAACTGATCGAAGTCAACTCAATTCTCGGCCCGCCGAGCATATAAACGCTCCCCGCGCCTTGAAGCCCGACGGACTTCCCGCTATCCGAGCCTTTCCGATCCAGCTTGTGAATTCCTGCCACAAATATAGCAGTCTGGTATTTGTTCGTCAAGGGCTTGACAAGAATTTCCAAAAAACTTTGCCGGGTGGCCGGGAGGGGCGAAATTCGCTTTTGCTTCCGCCAGCCGATTCGACTAAGCTCGCCCGGCCGTAAGCAGATGACCTCGCCTTCACCGGACAGGGAGTAAGAGCATGGACAAGAAGGTGCGTTTCGGAGTCATAGGAAGTGCCGGTCTGATAGGGAATTACCACGCGAACCTGCTGCGGGAGGGCGGCGGGCCTTACCAGCTGACGGCCCTTTGCGACCTGGACGAGGCCCGTCTTCACCAGCAGTGCCAGCGGCTGGGCTTGCCGGGCACGACATCGGCCGCCGAGCTGGTTGCCCGGGACGACGTGGACGCCGTCATCGTGGGCACGCCGCACCCGCTCCACGCCCAGCACGTGGGCCTGGCCGTCGAAGCCGGCAGGGACGTCATCGTCGAAAAGCCGCTGGCGGCCACCCCGGGCGACGCCCTGAAGCTGCTCAAGGCCGTCAATCGCCGGCGGCGGATCGCCGGCATTCACTACCAGCAGCGGGCCAACCCCACGGTCATCAAGCTCAAGGAGATGATCCGGGCGGGCGAGCTGGGCAAGCTGCTGAGCATCCGGGTGAGCGGGTCGTACTTCAAGAGCGATTTCTATTACACGCTCGGGGGCTGGCGCGGCACCTGGCGCGACGAAGGCGGCGGCGTGCTCATCAACCAGGCCCCGCACGGCATCGACCTCATGTGCTTTCTCGCCGCCGAGGACATGCCGGCCGAACTGTCCGGGCACTGCGCCAATCTGTATCACACCAACAGCCAGGTGGAGGACCATGCCTCGGCCACGGGCCTGTTCCCCAACGGGGTGCACTTCACGATGAACTTCAGCGTGGCCACGCACGGGGACAGCTCTCGGGTTGACCTGTTCGGCTCGGCCGGGGCGGTGATGCTCCAGGACGGCAAGTTTGCCCGGTACATCCGCTACGAGCAGGACCTGGTGGACTTCGCCCGCAGCTACGGCGGGCCCAACCCCTACGGCGCCGGAAGTGCCCGAGGCGCAAGAAGGGCTGCTTCACAGCCGCTTCGCCGAGGCCGTCCTCACCCGCAAGAAGGACAGGCTGCTGGTCTCGGCGGCCGAGGGAATGTGGTCGCAGCAGACCATCAACGCCACCATCCTGTCGAGCTACCTGGGCAAGAAGGTGAAGCTGCCGGTCAGCCCCGCCCGGTACGAGAAGATGCTGGCGGACCTGATCGCCAACGCGCCCCCGGTCCAGCGCCAGCAGCGGCAGAGCGCCGAGGGCATGGCGGCGTTCTAACGACGTCCGATCTGCGGGCGTCGGGCTTGGATGGAAGAAGCAACAACCTGAAGAGCCAGCACGCCGGGGCCCCGGCGGCGGGCGGCTCGCGCTTCTGGGCCATCAGGACGGCGGTCTGCACGGGCCGCTTTGGCTCCGGCTCAGCAGCATGTCGCCGTAGGAGCTGCTGATCAGCACGTCGGGGCGGATTCCGAAAAGCTTCATGTACTGGCGGCACTGGGCCCGGAGGTTTTTCGCCCCTATCCGGCCGGTCTCGTCGATGGCCTCAATTTCCACGAAACAGCCGAGCCCCTCCACGTCGTCGATGTGGAACTTGACGTTGCCGATGAAGTAGATTTCCCGCCTCTTGCTGACGACCACGCGGACGCCCAGGGCCTTGGTTAGGACGTCCTTCAGGGCCGGGTCGGGCCGGGGGTGGTAGAGGGTAATGACCGCCTCCTTCGGCCCGGCGGCGTCCGGCCGGTCGTAATGGATCAGGCTGTTTTCGATGTTCCCTTCGCGGAGCTTCAGCCGGCCGGCGGGGCAGTTGAAATAGGTGTCCACCTGGTGGTCAGTGCCCCTGAAATCCGCGTTCCGCTCCAGCAGGGCCCTGCGGACCCCGTCGGGGTCGTCGCAGCGGGCCTTGATTTCAACGTTCAGGTGTGCCATTTCAGGCCAAGGCGGATCGGACCGCCGGAACCGGCGCGACCGCGTCTGCCGGGGCGGCGGGAGCCCGTCACTTCTGGTCCTGGGCGGCCGCCAGGGTCGTCAGACGCGGCAGCTTCTGGCGGACCTCCTCGGCCATCCGCGAGTTGGGGAACTCCCGGATGATCTGCTGGCCGATGTCCAGGGCCTCCACCCAATTCTCTTCGCTGACGTGCATGGCGAAGGTGACGCCGAGGTTCTTGAGCTTGGCCCTGAAGACGCTGCGGGCCGATTCCTCCAGGGCCGCCCCCTCCTGCGGCGTGAGGTACCTGTCCAACTCCTGGATCAGCTCGATGCCGCGCTCGACGTCGCTGGTCTTGACCGCCTCGCCGTACTTCTGAAGCAGGGCCCGCTTGTGATTGATCTGGGCCTCGCGAATGATCCGCGGCAGGGCGGCGATCTTGGGATTGTCCGGCAGCAGCTCCAGCAGCCGCCGGGTCTGGCGGCCGGCCCGGGCCCAGTCCTTGGCCTCGATGAGCTTGTTGACCCGCTCCACGGCCGCCTCCACTTTCTGATCCATGGTCGTTTCCCTCGCCGCCGCCAGCTCCTTCCGCATCCGGTCCACCTGCTCGGCGTAGCCGAGGCGTTCCTCGACCTCGGCCACGAACGCCTTGGCCTTGCCCTCATCCTGGCGAATGAGGTACTCGTGCAGCCGCTCGTTCATGGCCTCGTACTCGCGGTCCCGGAACAACAGGCCCTTGGCCGCGTCGGACATCTGCTCCAGGTCCACCAGGCGCCGGGAGGATTCGAGCACCGCCTCGGTGGCGCTTTCCAGGCGATTCAGGCGGTCCACCCCGGCCTCGACCGCACTCTGGTTGGCCTGGACGGTCTTGACCAAGCCGTACAGCAGCAGCACGAGCGCGGCCGCCGCCGCCTCGCCCAGCAGGGCGATGATCCACCACAGCAAGGGCTCCAGCTTCGCCCCCTGCCGGATGGCCAGGATGCCGTGGACAGCGGTCACGGCGAAGGCCATCCCTATCAGCCCCAGAATGGACAGGGCCAGGATCCCAGGCAGCTCCGCGAGCCAGGTGAAGCGCGATCGGCTATGGGGCATGCACCCGCTCCTTCTGTTTTCCGCAACCTATCCCGAGCCGTTCTGTCATATGAGTCCAGTCGGGATTTCCCCGACCGGGCTTTTCGAAAAAACACCCGCGCCCTTGCCCTGGCTGCCTTGTCAGCCTGTCGGGCCGGCTGGGACCGTCGCGTGCGGCCCGGGCCCCTCTCACGTGCCGGGCCGGCTGTCGGCGGCCTGGGTGGTGGGCTGGGTGGCGGCCTTGGCCCGCTCCAGCTCGGCAGTCAGCAGGGCGGTCGTGGCCTTGGCTGCCTCCAGATTGGCCGCCAGGACTTGGGCGGCGGCCTTGCTTTCGGCCAGGGCCCGGCCGGCCGCCAGGAGTTCGTCCTGAAGCTGATCCTTCTTCGCCTGGAGGCTGCGCAGGTCGCCGCGGACGGTGGACAGCTCGTCGGCCAGCTTCGCCGTCCGGGCCTTCTCTTCAGTTAGCTGCCCGCCGAGGCTGGTCAGCCGCTGGCTGAGGCCGGCCGCCGTGGCTCGCTGCACCTCGAGCTGGGCGCCTCGATCCAACCCCCACCACAACTGCATGCCCGCGGCGATCACCAGGGCGGCCACCAGCGCCCAGGCCGCCGCGGCGATCCGGCGCGCCCGATTCAGCTCACCTTCCCGGGTCTCGGTCAGCCGCTTGGCCAGGTCCAGGGCGGTTCGCTCGACCTGAATCTCCGCGATTTCTCTGGCCGGGCCGAAGTCGGCCAGGCTCGCCCTGGTCCTGACGAGGACTTCTGTCTGGCCGTCGGGCCGGCGGCGGCTTTCCAGCTCGCCGGCCTGGATCAGCCCCTCGACCGTCCGTGTGTTCAGCCCCAGAATGGCGGCGGCCTTTGGTATCGTCATCCACGGCCCGGCCTTGTCCGCGGGGCCGGGGCGGCCGGCGGCCTCGGCCGGGGCCTGCGCCGCGGCGCGATCCCCCACGTCTCCCAGCGAGGTGTCGTACCTTTCGCGGGTCAGCTCCAGCAGGCCTGACCCGCCGCCTTCCAGGACCGAGGGGTCGGCCCGGGACAGGTCAATGGCGTCCTCGACGTTCGTGTCGCTGAGGAAACGCGCGCTCATCCTGCCGACCCCGCCCGCCAGGGCGTCAACCTCCTCCGCGATCAGCACCTTCTGCTCGCCGTCTCGACGGACGTGAAGCCTCTTCTCGCGGACCAGATGGACGAGCTCCTCGGGGGTGATGCCAAGCTTTGCCGCCGCTTCGCGCGGCTTGTAGTATGCCTTCCCCATGTCAGCAGCCTCCTTGCGCCTGAGATTCTCCGTTCCGGCGCGCCGCCGCGCCCTAAACCACTGACGTGGTCGTTTTCGACATAAGAATACCTGCCCTTGCGGCCCTGGCAAGCGCTGATTTGTCGGCGCGGTTCGTTCCGTGCGCCGGGGGCCTGGCCGGCGGAGGCCGCTGCGTTCCGCTGGCGGCAGCGAGAAGGTATCATGGCCCGATGCCGCAGGAGGCCGTGAGCCTGCCCGCGCTGCCGCCTCCGCGGACACGCAAAAAGAGGAAGGGCATTGCATGCCACAGCCCATTCGTGAAAACCCCTTCCAGGCGGAGGGTGAGTGGCTGAAGGTCGGCATCCACGTGCACACCAGCCAGTCCGACGGGGCGGTCTCGCCTGCCCGGGCACTGGAGGTCTACAAGCAGCACGGCTACGACGTGCTGGTCTTCGGCGACCACTGGCACGTCACCACGCCCGAGGACCCGCACCAGGAGCTGCTGGTCATCCCCGGCGCCGAGTACCACGCGAACTTCCCTGCCGGCCCGGCCGGCCTGCACTTCATGGCCGTGGGAGTGCATGCCGGGCATCACGAGGCGCTCCGCGACCTGCTCGGGCAGCCGTACGCCATGGCCGAGGCGCTGAAGGGAATCTGCGACTACCTCGTGCTGGCCCACCCGTACTGGTCGGCCCTGACGACCGAGCTGATCGCGCCGCTTTCCGGCTTCGGCGGCCTGGAGGTGTACAACCACGGCTGCGAGGTGGAGGATGGGCTGGGGCACTCGACGTACGTGTGGGACCAGTTGCTGGCCCGCGGCCACCGCTGGGACGGCCTGGCCGTGGACGACGCCCATTGGCGGCGCGACGACGATCACTGCGGCGGCTGGGTGATGGTCAAGGCCAAGGCCCGCACCCCCGCCGAGGTCATCGCCGCCCTCCAGGCCGGACGCTTCTACTCCAGCATGGGACCCGAAATCCACGAGCTGGAGTTCCTCGGCCCCCGGCGGCCGCGGGTGCGAACCTCCCCGGCCGGCACCATCCTCTTCCGCTGCAACGGCGCCCTGGGGCAGGGCCGCCACGCCGACCCGACCGGCCGCCTGCTCACCCAGGCCGAGCACGAGCTGCCCGAGCGCGCCATCTTCGTGCGGATCGAGGTCACCGACCCCGCCGGCCGCAAGGCCTGGACTAACCCCTTCTACCTCGCGCCCTGATCCGCCGCCGCACGCGGCGGATCAATTAGCAATTCCCAATTTGCAATCTGCAATTGTCAATTTCTGCCTTGGCGCCGGCCCGGCCGGCGGTTACGGTTCACCGCACCCGGGGAAATCATTTCGGATACCCGGATGAAGGGACAGGACGTGGGGTATGCCGCCGGCCCCAGGCGCGGGCAAGAAACCGTAGGGTTTTGAGTTCATTGGTCCGGCGGCGCCCGAGCAGGCCCTTGGACTTCGCTCGAGAGATCCCGCGACTCAAGGCGGGCAAGACGGGGACGAGAGGTCCCAAGGGCCGAGTTAGGTGCGGTCTCCGCGGAACTGGGCTCCCGGAACTCGGGCTGACCCGCGAACTCGGGCGGGGTGGGGACGAAGTAAGTCTGGGAGCGCAGCAATGACTATAGGTGTCTCAAGAGCCGAAGCACTGTACGTTGCGTTCCTGCTCACGGCCACCATTGTCGCCGGGGGCTGTGGACGACGTGATAATGGACGCGATAATGGCAGCAAGACCATGGACACAGATGTCTATCCCATCCCCACAGGCAAGGCGTGCAAGGCGACTGGCTTCGAGAAGCTCCACGTTGGCATGAGCTTCGCGGAGGTAGTGAAGCTGGTCGGGCACCCGACTCGAGACATCGGATCCGGAGCGTACATCTTGGTGTACGATATAGAATCCGGAGGATCAGTTCTCCTGAGTTTCGCCGGGGGCTTGCGACTGCAGCGCATAGATGGGCGGTACTTCAAACCTTCTGGTGAAGAGGTCATTCTCAGCGAAACCGCGCCGGTTCCGGGGCAGGCGACAAAACCCGGGGAGAAAATCCGGGAGCTCCGGGGAGAAGCGCCAGTAACTGACCGACAGTAGGGTATGGAAGAGTCCTGCGGTTAGGCAGCAGGGAACTGAACCGGAGCCGGAGGCCAACGGAGGCGCCGCCGGTACGGAGCCGGAGCATAGGTGCCGACGCTACCGAGCGGGAGCCCAGCCCAGCTACCTTCGGTACCGAGGCGGCTTGGGTACCTGGGGAAATCGGGTCTGAGGGCCATAGCAGCGTCTGTAAGCTCTTCGTTTTCGTTCGCGTCGTTCGCGGCTGGATGGTTTAGCAGCGGCCGGACATCGCTGGGGGTCATTTCACCTTGACTTGATGGCGGGGGGGTTCTACATTCCGCGATCCACGAAGGAGCATGGCTCGTCTCCTGGCGGCCCAAGCGGGAGCAATCATCGTGGGCTACGACTGCATCGTTTGCGCCAAGCAGGTGCCGGACACCAAGCGGATCACCGGCGAGGCCATGAAGGAGGACGGCACCGTCAACCGGGCGGCCCTGCCGGCCATCTTCAACCCCGAGGACCGCAACGCCCTGGAGGCGGCCCTGGGCGTCCGCGACGCCCACGGCGGCACGGTGACGCTGATCTCCATGGGCCCGCCCTCGGCCGCCGAGGTCCTGCGCGAGGGGCTGTTCCGCGGCGTGGACCGGGCCATCCTGCTGACCGACCGCCGGGCGGCCGTCTCCGACACCCACGCCACCAGCTACATCCTTTCGTGTGCCATCCGGCGGCTGCCGCACGACATCGTATTCTGCGGCCGGCAGGCCATTGACGGCGACACGGCCCAGGTCGGCCCGCAACTGGCCGAGAAGCTCGGCATCACCCAGATCACCTACCTGGAAGAGCCGGCGGTGCTGGAGGGGCGGACGATCCGGGCGCGGCGGAACGTCGGCAGCGGCTTCGAGCTGGTCCAGGCCGACCTGCCGGTGCTGGTGACGGTGATGGAATCGGCCAACACCCCGCGGCCGCCGGCGGCCAGGCGGATGATGAAGTACAAGAAGGCCCGCACCGCCGGCGAGGTGGCCCGCGAGCTGGGCCAGGAGACCGGCGAGGCGGCGGCCGCCGCCGAGGTTGAACGGCGCTGCCAGGTGCTGGCCGAGAAGGGGCTGCTCATCGAGACGTGGGACCTGGGGACGATCGAGGCGGACCTGGCCTGGTGCGGCCGGCTGGGCAGCCCCACCAAGGTCCACCGGGTACAGTGGGTGAAGCTGGCCGGCGGGGAGTACAGGGAGTTCCCCGCGACCGACGAGGGCGTCCGCGAGCTGGTGACGGAGCTGATCGAGGAGCACACCTTCGGCTAGCGGGACGGAAGCATGATCGAGGTCAACCGAGACGGCGAGGTTTGGATCTTCGCGGAGCAGGAGGCCGGCCGGCTGAGCGACGTGCCGCTGGAACTGATGAGCAAGGGCCGGTCGCTTGCCGACAAGCTCGGCGTGTCCCTGGCGGCCGTGCTGGCCGGCGGGCGCGTCCGAGACCTCTCCGAAAAGCTCGTCCGGCACGGCGCCGACAAGGTGTACGTGGTCGAGCACGAGCGGCTCGAGCCGTACCAGACCAACAGCTACACCAGGGTCCTGTGCGACCTCATCGCCGAGCGCAAGCCGCAGATCGTGCTGTACGGGGCGACGCCTCTCGGCCGCGACCTCGCCCCGCGGGTGGCCTCGGCCATGAAGGCCGGCCTCACCGCCGACTGCACCGACCTCCAGATCGGCGACCACACCCCGCCCGGGAGCGACCAGGTGCACAAGAACCTGATGTTGCAGATCCGCCCGGCCTTCGGGGGCAACATCATCGCCACCATCGTCAACTACGACCGCTGGCCGCAGATGGCCACCGTCCGCGAGGGCGTGATGCCGCTGACCGAGCCCGACCCGTCGCGCCGCGGCGAGATCATCGAATGCCGCGCCGACCTCAACGGGCTGGCGCTGCCGCTGGAGATCCTCCAGTCGCAGCGGCGGCAGAAGAAGGTCAACCTGAAGGCCGCCCGGATCATCGTCGCCGGCGGGGCCGGCGTGGGCAGCCGGGAGAACTTCCGCCTCATCTGGGAGCTGGCCAACTGCCTGGGGGCGGCGGTGGGCGGCTCGCGGGCGGCCGTCGACCTGGGCTACGTCGACCACGACCACCAGGTGGGCCAGACCGGCACCACCGTCCGCCCGGCACTGTACATCGCCTGCGGTGTCAGCGGGGCGGTGCAGCACCGCGCCGGCATGAGCGAATCGGCCAAGATCCTCGCCATCAACACCGACCCCACGGCGGCCATCTTCTCCGTCGCCCACTACGGCGTGGTCGGCGACCTGAAGGAAGTGATCCCCAGGATGATCAAGGCCGTCCGCTCCGGGGCCGGGGCGAAGGCCTGAGGCCGCGCGATGGACTGAAGGGACGTCATGGCCAACTTCTTCACGGACAACCAGGACATTCAGTTCCTGTTTGAGCACATGGACCCCGCCCGCCTGGCCGGGATCATGGAGGACGGCTTCAAGTACGCCGAGCAGTTCGACCATGCTCCGGCCGACGCCGCCGACGCCGTGGACAACTATCGGCGGATCCTGGAGGCCCTCGGCGAGCTGGCGGCCGAGCAGATCGCCCCCACCGCCGAGGAGACCGACCTGCTCGGCAACACGCTCAACCCGGACGGGTCGGTCAGCTACGCCCCCGGCATCGCCAAGGCGCTCAAGCTGCTGGCCCAGGCCGATCTGATGGGCTTCACGCTGCCGTACCGCTTCGGCGGGCTGAACTGCCCCAACCTCGTCTACACCATGAGCAACGAGATCGTCAGCCGGGCCGACGCCGCGCTCATGAACATCTACGGCCTCCAGGGCATCGCCGAGACCATCAACGCCTTCGCCGACGAGGCCATCAAGGCCGAGTACCTGCCGGAGATGGCCGCCGGAAAAAGGACCGGGGCCATGGTCCTGACCGAGCCCGACGCCGGCAGCGACCTGCAGGCGGTCAAGGTCCGCGGCTGGCAGGACGCCGACGGCCACTGGTACGCCCAGGGGGTGAAGCGCTTCATCACCAACGGCTGCGGCGAGGTGCTGCTGGTGCTGGCCCGGACCGAGCCGGAGATCTCCGACGGCCGCGGCCTGAGCCTGCTGCTGGTGGAGCGCGGGCCGCGCGTCAAGATCCGCCGGCTGGAGGACAAGCTGGGCATCCACGGCTCGCCCACCTGCGAGATCTTTTTCGACGACGCCCCGGCCAGGCTCATCGGCGAGCGCCAGCGCGGGCTGATCACGTACGTCATGAGCCTGATGAACGGGGCCCGCATCGGCATCGCCGCCCAGTCGCTGGGCATCGCCGAGGCCGCCTTCCGCGTGGCCCGGCAGTTCGCCCACAGCCGGCGGCAGTTCGGCCAGGCCGTCGAAAACTTCCCCGCCTTGCGCGAGCTCATCTCCGACATGCAGGTGGACATCCAGGCCGCCCGGGCCCTGACCTACTTCGCCGCCTACTGCGTGGACGTCGAATACGGCGCCCTGCGGAAGCTGGAGCTCGGCGGGGCGGCCGACCCGGCCGAAAGCAGGGCCCTCAAGGCCGAGTCGCGGAGGTACAAGCGGCTCAACGGCATGCTGACGCCGATGAGCAAGTACTGCGCCTCGGAGATGTGCATGCGGGTGGCCAACGGGGCGGTGGCGGTGATGGGCGGCTCGGGCTACATGAAGGACTATTCCGTCCAGCGCCACCTCCGCGACAGCCGCATCACCACCATCTACGAGGGCACCACCCAGCTTCAGATCGTGGCCGCCGTCCGCGGCGTCAGCTCCGGCACCGCCAACAGCCTGGTCGATGAGCTGCTCCAGCGAGAGCCCCCCGAGGAGCTGGCGCCGCTCGCCGAGCAGATCCGCTCCGGCAGCAAGCTGCTGGAAGAGGCCGTCGCCTTCGTCAAGGCCCAGGGCGGCACCGAGTACATGGACCTGATGGGCCGGCGGCTGGTGGACATGGCCGTGTACCTGGTCGTGGCGGCCCTGTTTCTCGACCATGCCGTCGTCAACGATGGAAAGAAGACCGTCCTGCGCCGCTGGCTGGCGGTCAAGATGCCCGAGCTGCGGATGAACCACGAGATCATCACCAGCGGCCAACGCCTGCCCATGACCGACTTCGAGGCCCTGGCCGGGCCCGTGCCGGTGACGGAATGAGCCCCGCGCTCGCTCGGCCGCCCGCGGGCTTGGACCGGAACCCTCGCTTGCGGTAATCTCTACTTACGGATGAAACCTGAGACCTTATCCGGGGACCGGCGGCCCCGACCCAGGGGCGCCTCGTCGCGCCCGCCGGCCGAGGCGTTCGTGGTGGCGCTGCTTCTGCTGCTGGGGCTGGTGCTGTTCCCGCCCTGGGCTGACTCCGGCACCTTGATCCGGCCGGACGTGCTCGGCCAGATGTTCAGCCCGCACGTCCTGGCGGCGTTGGGGCTGGCCTTGGTGCTGCGGCAGGGAAGCATTGACCTGAGCGTGTGGGTGGCCTTCGCCCTGGGGGCGGCGACGGCGGCGCGAATCCTTCAGGCGGGCTGCCACCCGCTGGGAGTGCTGGCCGGGGTCGTGGGCGTGGGGCTGATACTGGGGCTCGTTCACACGCTGGCGGTCGTGGTGATGAGGCTGCCCGGCTGGGGCGTCACGCTCATCACGGCCACGATCGGCGTGAGCGTGGTGGCGGCCATGACGGCCGGCCAGGTCGTGACACTCACCATGGAGCAGCTGGACCGCTGGCCGAGGGCGGGCCAACCGATATTGACAACCGGCACGTTCTGCATGGTGGCCCTTCTGGCCCTGGCCCCGCTTTCGCTGCGGAGCCACCTCGCCCGCAAGCCCGGCCCGGGCGGCAAGCTGGCGGCGGCCTTGACCGCCTCGGCGGTGCTGTCATGTCTTGGCGGGTTGTGCTGGCTGCTGAAGTCCGGCCGGACGTGCATGCCCGGCCACCTCGTCGGCGACCTCCGCGTCCCGGCGGCGGCCGTGCTGGCTGGAGCCGCCGCTATCCGGGCCCCCGGCCGCAGCCTTTTCGTCTGCGCGCTGGTTCCGCTGCCGATGCTGGCAGCGACCATCTGGTG
>LJUF01000094.1 GCA_001303665.1 Phycisphaerae bacterium SM23_33
ATCCTGCTGCTCCATCCCGACTTCGCCGGTCAGTCAACAGACGCGCTCAGGGAACACCCCATTGTTGAGGGGGTCATGCGCGCCTACCCCCAGGCGCAGCTCATCGTGCCCGTGCCTTCTCCCGGTGTCACCTGCGAGGTCGAGCCCTTCGACGCCGCTGGGAGTGGGTAGTCGGCGCGTGGCTGGTTCCTGGGCGCCGGATTCCACTTGCTTTTCCTCCGCGGCCGGGGGGAGAATGCCCCACTGTTTTGTCTCCCTCGCCCCTCGACTTCGTTCGGGGCGGTGAGCGTGTCGAGTCACCTTCGTCTTCTGAAAGGATGGGGTAGCGATGCTCAAGGTGGGAATCATCGGCTACGGCAGCCGAGTCTCGGGCATGGCCAGGATGATGGGGATGTACGACATCCCGTACAGCGTTGTGGCCATCGCCGACCCCAGGGCCGACGACATCAAGGCCACAGGGGACGAGTTCCTCAAGGACACGGCGTTCTTCACCTCGGCTGATGAGATGCTGGAGAAGTCCCAACTGGACGGGGTGATGATCGGCACCCGCTGCTACCTGCACACGGAGATGGCCTGCAAGGTGGCCCGGTACGACGTCCCCCTGTTTCTGGAGAAGCCCGTGGCCATCACCTTCGAGCAGGTGAAGGCCCTCCACGACGCGTACACGGACGTCACTGCTCCGGTGGTGGTCTCTTTCCCGCTCCGGGTGAGCCCCATCGTCACGACGGTCAAGGACATCATCGACTCGGGCCAGGTCGGCAGCATCGAGCACGTCGTCGCCTTCAACGACGTCCCCTACGGGAGTGGCTACTACTCTGGCTGGTACCGGAACTACGACGAGGTCGGCGGCCTCTTCCTCCAGAAGGCCACCCACGACCTGGACTACGTCTATTACCTCCTGGGCCAGCGGCCCCGGTGGATCTGCGCCATGAAGGCCCAGCGCATCTACGGCTCCGCCGACACCGTCCACAAGCCCATGCCCAACGACTACCGCTGCGTCGAGTGCGAGGAGCGGGACACCTGTCCGGAGGGGCCTTTCCGGCTGTTCTACGAGCGGTTCCGGGGTGAGCGGGTGACCAGGAGCGATCGGCGGATGTGTCTCTTCGGCGACCAGATCAGGAATGAGGACCTGGGCAACTGCATCGTCGAGTACGAGGAGGGGGCCCAGTGTTCCTACACCCAGAACTTCTATGCCCGCAACCAGGCCGCCCGCCGGGGGGCCAGGCTGTACGGCTACAAGGGCACCATCCACTTCGACTGGTACCAGAACTGGATCAAAGTCTACATGCACCAGAAGCCAGCGGTGGAAACCATTGACTTCACCGGCGGCATGTCCCACTTCGGTGGCGACCGCGAGTTGTGTCACGACTTCCTGATGGCCATGAAGGAGCGTCGGCCGAGCCGTACGCCCATCTCCGCAGGCATCCTCAGCGCCCTCACCTGCCTCTGCGCCCGCCAGTCGGCCGAGACCCGTCAGTTCTGCGAGATCGTCATGCCGGGGTAGGCGCCTGACGACGTGTGGCAGGCGCGTGTGCCACGGGGTCAGAGCGACAGTGCCGGTGGACGAGAGCGGCGCCCAGGATGAAGCGGTCGCAGGTCGAGGAAAAGGGGACACTCTGACTCTGTCCTTCGTGTTCGGCTGCCTCGACATGGCGCTCGGCGCGGGAAAGGAAACAGAGTGTCCCCTTTTCCCGGACAGGTCGCAGAATCGGAGAGGTCGGAGAGTCGAAGCCGACTTCGCCCGCCGTAGGGCTTCGTCGGCCCGAAGGCGGGAGGTCGTAGACCTACCCTATGGTCAGACGCTGATGAGGTCTTTCTTGACGAGGCTGAAAAAGGCGCGGACGATCTCGGGGTCGAAGAGCTTCCCGGCCCCCTCTTCCAGGGTCCGCAGAATCTCTCGCTGTGAGAGCCGGGGGCGGTAACTGCGGTCGGAGTTCATGGCGTCGAAGGAGTCGGCGACGGCGAGGATGCGGGCGCCCAAGGGGATGTCATTGCCTTTGAGGCCGTCGGGATAGCCGGAGCCGTCGTAGCGTTCGTGGTGGTGGTAGACCAGGGGGACGACAGGCCAGGGAAGCAGGGCTGGCCTGAGGATCCTGGCGCCCACCTCGGGGTGCTGGCGGATGCGTTCCCACTCGTGGGGTTCCAGCCGGGCGGTCTTGGAGAGCAGGGCGTCGTCCAGGATCAGTTTGCCGATGTCGTGGAGGATGCCCGCCACCCGCACCCCTTCCAGGTCGTTGCCCGTGACGGAGAGGGCCCGGGCTATGAGTGAGGCGTAGCGGGCCACGCTTTCCGAGTGGCCACGGGTGTAGGGGTCCTTGGCCTCGACGGCAGCGGCCAGGGCCTGGATGGTGGAGAAGTAACTGGCTCGGAGCTCATCGCGCTTCTGCTCGATCTCGTGGGTGCGATCCGTGACCCGACGCTCCAGTTGGCGGGTGAGTTGCCGAAGTTCTCGGTTCTGGGCGTTGACCCGCTCCACGAGTTCCCGGTTCTGACGGAGCAGGCGGTGCTGTTGGACGGCCTGGCGGATGATGAGCCGGACTTCGTCGTCGTCCCAGGGCTTGGTGACGAAGCGGAAGACCTCCCCTTTGTTGATGGCCTCGACGGCGGCGGTGACGTCCAGGTACCCGGTGATCATGATCCGTACCACGTCGGGACGGCTCACCTTGACGTGCTCCATCAGCTCGGTCCCCGTCATGCCGGGCATCCGGTGGTCGCACATCACCAGCTGCACGGGCTCCTGACGGATGATGTCCAGGGCCTCGTCGGCGTCGGTGGCGGAAAGGACGCGGTAGGGCTCGCTCCGCAGCAGTCTCTGGAGTGAGGCGATGACGTGGGGCTCGTCGTCAACGATGAGGATGGGGGCCCGCTCAGCCGCGGCTCCGGGCTGGCTTCGGACAGGCAGGGCGGCAAACTGCCCCGGGGGACTCTCACCTCGCTCGGGCCGCGCCCGGGCTCTTCCCCCGGGGGCGGGCTCGGGCTGATGCGGCTGGGACGCGGGGTTCATGGTGTGACCTCCTTATCGTGGGGCTGCTCCTGCGGCTCTTCGCTCCCGCTGGCCGTTGTCGGTGGCGGGGAGTGGGGCGGCGTGCCTGCCCTTCGACGTTGCTCAGGGCCGTGAGCCTGTCGAACGGTCGGCCCCGGCGCTCCGAGCCTGTTCGGCCGGTAGCCGGCCAGGGGCAGGTCGATGGTAAAGGTGGTTCCCTCGCCGGGCGTGCTTTCCGCTTCGATGGTGCCGGCGTGGCGCTGGACGATGGCGTGGGCAATGGAGAGCCCCAGACCGACCCCGCCGGCCATCCCCTGGTGTCCCCGGCGGGTGGTGAAGAAGGGATCGAAAATCCTGTTGAGGTGTTCCGGGGCGATGCCCCGGCCGGTGTCACTGACGGTCAGCCTGACGCCCGCTGCGGTGGGCTGGGTGGCCAGGCGGATGGTCCCTTCTCCCTCGATGGCCTGGGCGGCGTTCATGAGCAGGTTCATGACCACCTGGTTGAGTTGGGCGGCGTTTCCCCGGATGTGGGGCAGGGGCCCGAGGTCCAGTTCCAGAGTGATGCGGTGCTTCAGTTCAGGACGCAGCAGGGCCAGGGTGCTCTCGATGCCACTCACGAGGTCGACGTCCTGGACTTCGCCCTCGTCCACTCGGCTGAAGTTGCGCAGGTCGAGCACCACTGCCTGGACGCGCTCGGCCCCCTCCCGGCTCTCGCGGGCCAGGGCTTGGAGGTCTTTGAGGATGAAGTCGATGTCGGTAGCGGCTTCGAGCTCAGCGAGTTCTTGAAGGCCTCCTTCTCCGGGGGGCTGACCCCGGCGGAGTCCGTCCAGGGCCTCCCGGTAGCGGGTGAAGACGTGGAGGATGTGTTCCACGTATTCCAGCAAGCGGGCCATGTTGCTGTAGACGAAACTGATGGGGTTGTTGAGTTCGTGGGCCACCCCGGCGACCAACTGGCCCAGGGAAGCCAGCTTCTCCGACTGGATGAGTTGGGCTTGGGTTTCGTTCAGCCGGTGCAGGGTCTCTTGGAGTTGACGGTTGGCCTCAGCCAGTTCCCGGTTCTTGGTGAGGAGGTAGCGGTTTTGCTCCTGGGCCTGGGCTTCCAGCCGGGCCTTCTCGCGCACCAGTTTTCGGCGCTCGACGGTCTTATTGACCAGGGGCAGGAGTTCTTCGGGATTGATGGGCTTCTGCAGGTAGGCGTCGGCGCCGAGGTTGAGCGCGGCCACGGCGTTTTCCACACTGGCGTAGGCGGTGATGATGATGACCCCGGCATCCGGGTAGCGCTCCTTCAGGATGCCCAGGACACCGATGCCATCCAACTGGTCGGTCTTGGTGGGCGGGGCCAGACGGATGTCCAGGATGACACAGTCGGTCCGGTCACCGAGATCGTCCAACCGGTCGAGCGCCTCGGCGCCGTCCCTTGCCGTCTCTACGTAGTAGCCGACGTCCTCCAGCACATCGGCCAGGGTCTCGCATATGAAGAGCTCGTCGTCCACCACCAGGACGCAAGCCCGCCCATTAGGCTGCTGCGCCAGGTCTGGGTCCTGGCCGGGGACTTCATTGGTCATCGCTCTTCTCCTTGATAAGCTCCTTGATGCGCTGGACCACCCGCAGGACGTCCTGGGGAGAGGCCGACCTGTCCAGCACGGCGAAGGCCGCGTGACGGACCTGCGCCTCGAGGGTGCGCTGCTCGGCCGTGGGTGGGGTCTCCGACCTCTTCGAGTCGGCTGCCGGCTCCGCCGGGGCGGCAGGACGGACGAAGACCAAGTAGGCGCCGGGCTGCAGGCGGGCGATGTCGACCAGGGCGTCGGGGCCGTGCCGACGGACGAGCGCGGCGTTCAGGATGATACAGTCGTAGGCGGCTCGGCCGAGGACCTCGCGGGCCTGGGAGAGGTCGGGGGCGACGGTGGTCAGGCAGTCGGCGGACTCCAGGGCCTGACGCAACTCCTCGACGTCGAGCCGGTCCGGGTCGATGACCAGTACCGTGGGGCGCTTGATGGTGTGCTCGATGAGGTCTACCGTGCGGTCGATGTCCAGGGGCTTGCTGAGGATGGCGACGGCCCCCTCGCGCAGGGCCTCTCGGGCCAGGTCGTCCAGCTCGTAGCCCGTGATCATGGCCACGGGCAGTCCCGGCTTCAGGGTGTGGATGAGTTTGGCGGTCGCGGCGCCGTCCAGTCCGGGCATGCGGATGTCCACCAGGGCCATGTCGAAGTGCTCCCGGGCCAGGCGGTCCAGGGCCACGGCCCCCTGCATGACCACCACCACCTCGTAGCCCTTGTCGGTGAGCACGTCCCGGAGTGATTCCCCCAGGTTCGGGTCGTCATCGACGACCAGCAGACGGAAAGGAAGTGGGCCAGCCCGCGGTTGGGGCTGCGACCTCTCCGATTGTTTGCCTCTGCGGTTAGGTCTCCGACCTCTGCGATTCTCCGTCATCTGTTCTCCCTCCTTGGCCCCAGCCGCGGGGGCCCGGCGGGGCCAGCGCCGCCGCGGATCAGGTGGCCGCCGGGAGTCCGGCTGGCTCCCGACTCTGGTCGGCGCCCGGCAGCGGGGCCGTTAGGGGCAGGGACAGGGTAAACGTCGTTCCCTCTCCCACTGTGCTCTCAGCGCGAATGGTGCCTCCGTGGTTCTCGATGAGGGTCTTGCAGACGGCCAGCCCCAGGCCGATGCCACGAGCCTTGGTGGTGAACAAGGGCTCGAAGATCTGCTCCAGGTGCTCCGGTCGAATGCCGACCCCCGTGTCCGTGACGGTGGTGATGAGCCGACCATCCACGTGGTCCGTACCAACGGTCAGGGTGCCGCCCTCGGGCATGGCCTGGACCGCGTTGGCCAGGAGGTTCATCAGCACCTGCTCCAGTTGGAAGGTGTCAGCCTTCAGGGGGGGCAGTCCGTCGCTCAGTTCCAGTTTCACCGTGACCGTACTGGGGACCTCGATGCGGCTCAGTGACTCCTCGACGATGTAATTGAGGTAGGTGTGCTGGAAGGTGGGTGGCTTGGTGCGGGAGAAGTCCAAGAGGTCGGTGATGATCCTGTTGGCGCTGGCGATCTCCTGCTCGATGATGTTGAGGTGTTTTGCGACCTTTGGGTCGGCGTCGGGGAGCCGTGTCCGCAGGTAGTAGGACGAGCTGCGGAGCACGCTCAACGGGTTGCGCAGTTCGTGGCTGACGCTGCCGGCCAGCTGGCCAATGGCCGCCAGCCTCTGGCTGCGCACCAACTGCTCTTGGGCCTGGGAGAGGTCTCGGATCATGTGGTTGAAACTGAGCGCCAGTTCACCGATCTCGTCCTTTCCCAGCACGGGGACTTCGGCGGAGAGGTCACCGCCAGCGACCCGACGGGTCACCCCCACGACCTGCAGCAGCGGCCGGCTGATGCGACGAGCCAGGTAGAAGGCAATGACGATGGCAATGGCGGCCCCGCCCAAACTGGCGAGGACGATGACGAACAGGGCCCGTCGCCGCGGCTCGTCAATCTCCCGCAGTGGTATGCCCACCTGCAGGGCGCCCACGATGTGGTTGGCGGAGTTGCGGATGTTGGTGGAGATGGCTTTCTGCGGCTGTCCGGCCAGTTCCACTTCCTGGAAGCCTTCCCGGGCTCCGGGCACAAAGGTGGTGCGATGGAGCTTCTCCCCCACAGCCCGGGAGCCGTCCTTGCGCCGGGCGTTGGTGGCCACGCAGATGTCCTTCAGCCAGATGGAGAGGATGTGTCCGGTGGGTTCGGCCACCAGGTCGGGGATGACGGTGTTGTTGTTGAGCAGTTCGCCCACCACCAGCGCCGCCAGCACCCGGCCGGAGGGGTCGGTCACCGGCACTGCGCTGACGAACGCCAGGGCCTCGCGGGAGACCTCTGTGGGAACTTCCAGGGCTACCTGGGCCTCCTGTCTGAGCCCCTCCGTCTCGATCAGACTGGCGGGGATGAACTCCGTTCCCGCCGTGGCTTCGTTTGCCCAGGCGCCTTCCAGGACCGTCACCGGGGGATAGGTGTCACCGGTCTCAGGGGAGTTGGTTCGGCAGAGGACGACCCGGTCCGGTCCCAGCAGCGCAGCGAAGGAGGCCCGCTGAGTCCGTTTCAGCTGGATCAGGGCCTCTCTGGCCTCCTGCAGGGCCTCCTCATCGAGCGCGGCGGCGTCGGCCAGCTGGAGGGTCACGGCCTGCCTGGCCGCTCGGCTGAGGGTGTCGAGGCGCTGGCGGACGACGGTCCACGCCAACTTGAGGTCTACCTCGAGCTCCTGCTGGGCCTTGGCTTCCAGGGCGGAGGTGAGCACCCGGGCTGTCGAGTACGCAGTGACGGCCATGGATATGAGCACCACGATCAAGAAGAAGATGAGTAGGCGTTTCTGTATCGTCATTCGGTCACTCTCAACCAGACCTGCTTCTCGACGGGCGCAGGGCGTGCGCCCACGGTGAGGAAGCGCAGCCAGCGCCGGCGGGACAGCCGGGCCCCCCGGCCGGCGGGTTAGGTCTCCGACCTCTTCGATGGGGCCTCCGGCCTCTTCGAGTCCCCGCCGCCGCTCCACTCTTCGCCGTCCGTGTCAATGAATTCATCGGATGGACGGATGCAAGAACTTGAGGGCAGGGCCGGTCGACACCCCGCGAACTGTTTTCGCGTCCGGCGGTTGTGGCGGTTGACGGTGGCTGTCGAGGTCCGACAGCGCGGACTTCGGCGAGACCGGTTCGGCTGCCTGCCACGGGCTCAGTCGAGGCGCGTCTGGGGCCGAGGCCGGTCGAGACCCCCGAACCTCTTGGGATCGCTACCGTCACCAACGGACCCGCGCCGGGGCGTGGTTTCGCTTCCTTTCGGGGTGTTCTCTTGACGGCGCCGAGGGGGTGTGTGAGAGTGGGCTGGCTCTGAGGGTGGGCTTCGTCCGCCGATTCAGCCGTCGTAGTCAAGTCGCCGACGCGCCAAAGCCGCTATGGCGACGGCGCGGCTACCATGGCGAAGTCGGCAGGCGGGGCTACGTCCCCCGAAGGTGGAAGGGATGTGACGGTGTCCGTGCCACCGGTCGCTGTGGACGGTTCCTGGGGGGAGGGGGGTGGGCAGATCCTGCGCACCTCACTCACTCTGTCACTTCTGACCGGCCGGCCGCTGTTCGTCGAGAACATTCGTGCCGGCCGTCCCAAGCCCGGGCTGCGGCCGCAGCACCTGGCCGCAGTGCGGGCGGCAGTGGCCGTCAGTGGGGGACGAGTGGAAGGGGCGGCCCTGGGTTCGGGTGGGCTCCGCTTCTTTCCGGGGAAGCCGGGCGCGGGGCAGTACAGTTTTGACATCGGGACGGCTGGGGCGACGTCGTTGGTCCTGCAAACGGTCGTGCCCGCGTTGGCCTTGGCTGGGGGCGACTCGACGGTCACCGTCAGTGGGGGGACGCACGTCCCCTGGGCCCCGACCTTCGAGTACCTGAGCCGACACTGGGCCGCGGTGATGGCTGGCCTGGGTCTGCGGGTACGTCTCAGGTTGGAGCGGGCCGGCTTCTATCCCCGGGGCGGGGGTTGCGTCAGGGCTGATGTCTCAGGAGGCTGGCGGCCGAAGCCCCTGGCGGCTTCCGAGCGGGGCGCGTTCCAGCGTGCCCATGGGCTCTCGCTGGTGGGGAGACTCGCCACCAGCATCGCTGCGCGCCAGGCCGGGGAGCTGGAGAAAGGGCTTCGCCGGCTGGGCCTTGAGGACGCCTTCGGCGAAGTGGCCGTCGACGTTGTCGAGCCCGCTGCGCGTAGCCCGGGCACGGCAGTGTACGTGGAGACGGAGTTCGAGACGGGGCGGGCGGCCTTCTCTGCCCTGGGAAGGCGAGGCAAGCCCGCTGAGCAGGTCGCCCGTGAGGCGGTCAACGAACTGGCCCGCTTCTTGCACACGGACGCGGCGTTCGACTACCACCTGGCCGACCAGGTCCTGCTCCCCCTCGCCTTGGCCGACGGGGAGAGCCGGTTCACCACCAGCGCCGTCAGCGAACACCTGCTCGCCAACGCCCACGTCATCAGCCTGTTCCTGGGTCAGGTGGTGCAGACGAGCGGTGACGTTCGTACGCCGGGCCAGGTCAGGGTCTGTCCAACTGGAGTCTGAGCCGGCGAGTCCGTTTTCAACCCGGTTCCTGCCGCTGCTTGCTCAGGCTGTCGAACTCGCGCTGGAAGGTGCGGTAGGCCTCCTCCCCGTAGAGCACGAAGTACACCTTCTCCAGAGGCGTACCTTCGGCCAGGTGTTCGGCCACCACCTCAAACATGATCCGGGCACACTCGTCCATGGGGAAGCCCGCGACGCCCGTGCCGATGGCCGGGAAAGCGATGCACCTGAGCCCCTTCTCCTTGGCCCGCAGGAGGCTGTTTCGGACCGAATCTTGCAGCGACTCGGCCGTGGTCCGTGCGCCCAGGCTCATGCTGGCGGCGTGGATGCAGTAGCGGGCCGGGAGCTCGCCGGCGCCCGTGATGGCCGCCTGGCCCAGGGGGACGGGGCCGTGAGCGTCACATTCGCGCTGGATGCTGGGGCCGCCCTTTCGGCGAATGGCCCCGGCGACACCCGCCCCCAGCACCAGTTGGGTGTTGGCCGCGTTGACGATGGCATCCACGTCCATCTCGGTGATGTCGCCCTGGCGGAGTTCGATGCGGGCGAGAAGGTCTGTGCCAGGCGTTCCGGACATGACGTATCTCCTTTCCTCGGTGACCCCGAGTTGACCAGCGCTCAGCGGCTCAGTGTACACTGTCAAGGGGCGTGCGCCCTGAGTCATCCCCAGTTTTGGTAATGGTCGGTTATTTCGGGCCTTACGGCTGAGCGGTTGCTGTGAGGCACCGGCGATGCGGGGGAAAAGGGGACACTCTGTCGCCTTTCGACAGGCGCAGGCCTGGGCGTGCGCAGTTGCACAGGAGTAACAGATTCAGAGTGTCCCCTTTTCCTCGGCGCCCAGAGGAGGGCGCCGGGGCACCCGGACGATTGTAGTGCACGCCGGGCTGCTGTCAAGCCGGGGCGGGAATGGCCGAGCGCGGCGCAGGCCGGAGGACCTTTTTCCTTGACACTGCCCCTGGCGGAGGCGAGCATATGCGTCGTGTGCGTACGCGAGCGGGAGGCGGATGAGGCCGCGACGGAACGGGGAGCCCTGGGGCTCGCTTGGTGGGCTGAGTTCCGGCAGGCCTGGGGGAAACTGAGGCGGTTTTGGCTGGTGCATTTCGCCCGGGCGTACGTCGAGCGGCAGTTGGTGCGTCGGCAGGGGGCGTGTGAGCGGTGTGGGAGGTGTTGCGAACTCTTGTTCCGCTGTCCGCACCTGCGTGGTACCAACGAGTGTAGGGTGTACGAGTGGCGTGGCTTGCAGTGTCGTCTCTTTCCCATCGATGAGCG
>LJUF01000095.1 GCA_001303665.1 Phycisphaerae bacterium SM23_33
GTGACCATGCGGAAGTTGTTCTCGACGTGGTCCTGGGGCACGTCGCGCTCGTCGCCGAAGAAGATGCGGACCTGTTTCCAGGGCACCTGGTCGGCCAAGGGGGCCGAGGCCAGTCGGCGGTAGAGGCTGCCGGGGGTGGTTCCACCGCACAGGGCGAGGAAGCACTCCCTGCCGCCGGCGGTACGCTCGGCGATGATGGCGGCGACGCGCTGGGCGCCGCGTTCGGCGGCGGCTTCGGCCGTCATCTCCACGATCAGTTCCCTTGCAGGCGACATGGCCGGTATCTCTCCCGAAGGCCCTGCACGGCGGCCGGGGCCATGATACGCAAACGGCGGCGGCCTGTCACGCGGTTTGCCATGAAGTTTCCGGGTCGGTGAAGACATTCCCGGCCTGGTCGGGGCCCCAGTTGCCGCAGGGGTACTCCAGCAGCGGGGGTAGGCCGGCGTGGGCCCAGGCGGCGCGGATCGAGTCCACGATCTGCCAGGAGGCCTCCACCTCGTCGCCGCGGGCGAAGAGGGAGCTTTCGCCTTTCAGGGCGTCCAGCAGCAGCCGCTCGTACGCCTCGGGGCTGGGCATCTCGAAGGACGAGCGGTAGTTAAACGCCATCCGCACCGGCCGCAGCAGCAGCCGCGGGCCCGGCGCCTTGGCATCGAAGGCGATGCAGATGCCTTCTTCCGGCTGCAGGCGGAAGATCAGCCGGTTCGGCAGCCGCCAGTCGCACTCCGGGCGGCTGAACAGCGGCACCGCCTCGCGCTTGAAGGTGACGACGATCTCGCCCACCCGCCGCCCCAGCCGCTTGCCCGTGCGGAGGTAGAACGGCACGCCGGCCCAGCGCGGGTTGCGGACCTCCAGGCGCAAGGCGGCGTAGGTTTCCACCTGGGAGTCGGCGGCGACGCCGGGCTCGGCCCGATAGGCGGGTTTGCCGCCCGCGGCGGCGTACTGCCCGCGGACCGTCTGCCGGGCGACCTCGCCCGGCGTCAGCGCCCCGATGGCGCGGAGGACCTTGACCTTCTCGTCGCGGATGGCCTCGCCGTCCATCCGCAGCGGCGGCTCCATGGCGATCAGGCACAAGAGCTGGAGCAGGTGGTTCTGGACCATGTCGCGCAGGGCGCCGGCGGTCTCGTAGTAGCCCCCGCGCTCGCCGACGCCGTCGTCTTCGGCCACGGTGATCTGGACGTCATGGACCCAGCCGCGGTTCAGCAGCGGCTCGAAGATGGCGTTGGAGAAGCGGAACACCAGCAGGTTCTGCACCGTCTCCTTGCCCAGGAAGTGGTCGATGCGATAGATGGCCGACTCGTCGAACCACTGCCCGAGCAGCCCGCTGAGGCGGGCGGCCGAGTCCAGGTCGCTGCCGAAGGGCTTCTCGATGACGATGCGGCAGCCCGGTCGGCCGTCCTTCGCCGCCGTGCCGTGCCGGCCGATCGCCGAGATCAGCGAGGCATACGCCTCCGGCGGGGTGCACAGGTACAGCAGCCGGCCGCCGGTGGTGCCGTGGCGATCGTCGATCTCTCTCAGCCGCCGGCCCAGCTCCTTCCAGTCGGCCTGGCGGTCCGGCCGCAGCGGCTGGTAATACGTTTGCCGCAGCAGGGATTCCAGCACCTCCGGCTTGGGCGGGCGGCGGGAGTGCTGCTGGACGGCCTGGCGGAGGATGTCGCGGTAGGCATCGTCGCTGCGCGGGGTGCGGGCCGAGCCCAGCACGGCGAACTCCCGCGGCAGCAGCCTGTCCTGGGCGAGGTTGTACAGGGCCGGGGCGAGCTTCCGCTGGGCCAGGGCCCCCGCCCCGCCGAACAGCACCAGCACGCAGGGGTTCCTGGCCGGCCGGGGCAGAAACGACTCGGCGAAATAGTCGGTTGAGGTGCTCACCTTGTCCCAGTATATCCGGCAGCGGCGGGCGCCGTCCCGGGGCGTGCCCGTCAGTCGTTCAGGCTTTGGATGGGGGCGGGGATGCGCCCGCCGAAGCGGACGAACCCCGCCGAGGCCCCCGCGTTGCGGACCTCCATGATCGGGGCCGAGCCGAACAGCCCGCCGAACTCGACCTTCTCGCCGGCCTTGCCGCCGGGAACGGGGATGATGCGGGCGCCGGTAGTCTTGTTGTTGATCACGCCGATGGCCATTTCGTCGGCGATGATGGCGGCGATGGTCTCGGCCGGGGTGTCGCCGGGGATGGCGATCATGTCCAGCCCGACGGAGCAGACGCTGGTCATGGCCTCGAGCTTTTCCAGGACGAGGTGGCCGGCGGCGGCGGCCTGGGCCAGGGCGGCGTCCTCGCTGACGGGGATGAAGGTGCCGCTGAGCCCGCCCACGCTGCTGGAGGCGAAGGCCCCGCCTTTTTTGACCGCGTCGGTCAGCAGGGCCACCGCCGCCGTCGAGCCCGGCGCTCCGATGCGGTCCACCCCCAGGATGCGGATGATGTCGCCGACGCTGTCGCCGACGGCCGGGGTGGGGGCCAGCGACAGGTCCACGATCCCGAACGGCACGCCCAGCCCGTCGGCCACCTCGCGCCCGATCAGCTCGCCCACGCGGGTGACGCGGAAGGCGGTGATCTTGATCTCCTCGGCCAGGTCGCCCAGCGTCAGGTGAGGTTGCAGCTCCAGTCTCCGCCGCAGGGCCGAGGCCACCACGCCGGGCCCGGAGACGCCCACGTTGACGACGGCCTCCGGCTCGCCCGGCCCCAGCACCGCCCCGGCCATGAAGGGGTTGTCCTGGGGGATGTTGGCGAACACGCACAGCTTGGCGGCGCCGAAGCCCCTGCGCTCGGCCGTCGCCGCCGCCACCGCCGGGATGATCCGCCCCATCCGGGCCACCGCGTCCATGTTGATGCCGGCCTTGCGGCTGGCCAGGTTCACCGACGCGCACACCCGCTGCGTCCGCGACAGCACCAGCGGCAGGGCGTCGATCAGCACCCCGCTGGCCGGCGTGATGCCCTTCTCGCAGTAGGCGGTGAAGCCGCCCACCAGGTCCACGCCGGCCTCGGCGGCGGCCGAATCCAGCGCCGCGGCGATATCCACCGCCGCCCCTTCGCCGTGACCGGCCAGCAGGAACTCCGCCGCGCTGATGGCCAGCCGCTTGTTCGTCACCGGCACGCCGTACTTGGCCGCCACCCGGTCGCACACGCCCACCAGCTCCCGCGCGAACCGGGTGAGCTTCTGCCGCAGCTTGCGGCAGATCAGCCCCACGTCCGGGCCGGCGCAGTCGTCCACGTTGATCCCCAGCGTCACCGTCCGCACGTCCAGGTGCTCGGCGTGCAGCATCTGAATGGTGGAGAGGATCTCATCCGTCCGAAGCATGGCTGGGTTCGTCTCCTTCGCCAAGGAACATCACCAGGCCACAGCGGCGGCACCGCCAGGCCGGAACCTTCCGCATCACACCCCGTACCAGTTGCCTGCCATAGAGCATTTGAAAGAATGTCCACACCCGCCCAGGCGTGTCGAACCACACCAGCCAGCGAGCGGGTCCCAGGAACCCTTGGCTCACCGCCGACCCGCAGTGCGGGCAGCTCCCGGGGAAATCGAATGTCGCCCGCGAATCGCGCATGGCACTGACCCTCCCTACGGCCCGGCGCCTTCGGGCCGGGTCAGCCGGAGCTGGTTCGTGGCGATGAAGACGTTCTCGTGCTGGAGGCGGACGGTGTATTCCTGCTCCCGGCCGAGGTGCTCCAGGTCGGCCTGGAGCATGGCCAGGTCCCACTGCCGGGGGATCTGCACCTGCGAGATGAGCACGAACTGACCGCCGCTGAGCTGGCCGTACAGGTCCACGATGTTGATGCCCTTTTCGGCCAGCAGGGCGCTGAAGCGGTGGATCACGCCGGGGGAGTCCGGGCCGAAGCAGGTGACCACGAAGTTGTCGCAGTCGCCGGCCACCGGGGCGGGCCGCTCGGCGACGAACGGCCGCATGACCACCTGGAAGCCGCTGTCCCGCCCGCCGGGGCGGGCCAGGGCCTGAAGGAATTCCGCCTCGCCCGGCGGCTGGGGGAAGGACACGATCATGATGAGGGTGAAGTACCCGCACAGGACGGTCTGGCTGCAGGAGTCGATGTTTCCGCGGGCGTCGAAGACGGCCCGGCTGACGGCGGCGACGATTCCCGGCCGATCCTCGGCCATCACGTTCAGCACGTAGGCGTTGTCAAACCGCGGCTTCATCTTCGGCGCAATGGTAATGCCCCCCGGGGCCACGTCAAGCCCGAGACCCCCCGCCGGCCGCCGGGGCGCCACAGACTGCTTAATCGAAGATCGAGAATCGCAAATGGAAAACTGACAGTGCTATTCCGCCTCGGCGTCCTCGGCGCCCTTTGTGGCGGATGCCTTCAGTTGCAGTGCCGCGGAGTTGATGCAGTAGCGCAGCCCCGTCGGCGGCGGGCCGTCGTTGAACACGTGCCCCAGGTGAGCCTCGCAGCGGCTGCAAAGGATTTCCGTACGGGCCGTGCCGAGGCTGTCGTCCGGCGCCGTAGCGACGCTCTTGGGCTGGATGGGCTCCCAGAAGCTCGGCCAGCCGGTGCCGGAGTCGAACTTGGCCTGCGAGCGGAACAGCTCCTGGCCGCAGCAGACGCAGGCATACACGCCCTCTTGCTTGGCGTTCCAGTACTTGCCGGTAAAGGCCTGCTCGGTGCCTTTCTGCCGGGTGATACGGTATTGCTCGGGCGTCAGCTGCGCCCGCCACTGGGCGTCGGTCTTGATGACCTTTTCGTTCATGTATCGTGCGGCCTGCGCTTTCTGTGGCCGCTGGTCGGCCCGGCCGCCCTTGCAGCCGGCCGACCCCGCCGCCAGGACAGCGGCCAGGACCATTCGCCAGATCGTTCGCACCATCGCCAAGAGTCCTCCTGCGCCATTCTAGGTGCCGGCCGGGGTGGTGATCTCGGCCGGCTGCGCAGGAGCGATGGCCCTGCCCAGCGGCTTCCCGGTGCGGATCGGCGGATGCGGGCCGTCTGCGCTCGCTGCCGCCTCAGAAGTCTTCCTCCGGCAGCGTGGGCATGGGCATGGGCATGGGGAACGCCGGCCTTTGCGGCTGGAGGGGGATCTGGAGCTTCCCGAACATGGCCGCCATGGCCGCCTTGGCGTTGGTCATCTCCGCCTCGTAGTCGAACAGCGGCTTCAGCTCGCCAGTGACCTTGGCCCTGAGGGGCGCGTCCGAGCCCAGCACCATCTGGGTCATGACCTTCTCCGCCAGCTTCCCTTCCATCGGGTCCTCGCCGGCCTTGACGGCGTGGCTCAGGAACTTCTCGTCGGCCATGAGCTTGTCCAGGGCCTGCAGCATCTTGCTGCCCTCCAGGGCCACCCGCAGCCCGCCGTCGGCGGTCTTCTGGAAGGCGCCCTGCTCGACGACCTTGCCCGGCAGCATGAAGGTGGTGTCGGTCTTCATGGAGCCCATGATGGCGGTCATCAAGCCGCGCCCCTGCTGGTACGACATCCGCGCGGCCAGGATCTTTGTGTGGAGCTGCTTTTCGGTCAGCTCCTCAACCGGCTTGGTCGGCGTGGCCGGCGGGGCGCCGGGCATGCCGGGCGGCACCCCGGGCAGGGAGGGCTTTTTCACCGCCTCCAGGGCGCCGTCCAGCACCATGGCGCCTTCGACCTTCTGCCACTTGATCCCCTGCAGGGACCAGGGTGCCTTGAGCTGGGCGTAATCGCGGAAGTACGCCACGCCCTGGAAGCGGATCCGCCCGTCCTTGAGCACCTCGATGGACAGGTCCTTCCAGGCCTCCACGCCCTTGACCTGCTGGTGGATCAAATCTGCCACGGTGTCGCGAGCGGCCTGCTGAGGGTCTTCGATCTCCTGGCCCATCTTGCCGCCGAGCGGGCTGAGGTTTGCGGTGGGGACGGTGATCAGGTCGAAGGCCAGCTTCCCCGAGGCGTCGGGGTTGAGCGTGATCTTCTGCTTGACCTCCCAGCAGCCGGACAGCATCAGCCCCAATGCCAGTACCGCCAGAACTCCAATTCGTGTTCGCATCGCTTGTCCCCTTACATGTTCGTCTGTTGAGCGAATGCTACCGTGTTCCTGAGCCGTTGTCGATGGGCAAGCCCGCCAGGCCGGCTCGCAAGTCGCAAACCGGCCGTCCCCTGCCGGGCCCTCGGCCTTGACGGGGCAGCGGGGGCGCATTAGCTTGGCGCCCCAAATGACCACGGCCAAGGCAAGGGAGATCACCCTGGGCGAGCTCACCGAGCGGATCGGCGGGCGGCTGGACGGCCCGGCGGACAAGCTCATTCGCGGCGCCAACGCCCTGGCCGAGGCCAAGCAAGACGAGGTCGCCTTCCTGGCCAACGTCCGCTACGAGCGCTTCATGGCGGATACCTCGGCCGGGGCGGTCATCGTGGCCGCCGACTACGACGGCCCGGGTGAGTCCCTCATCCGCTGCCAGGACCCGTACTTTGCCTTCCGCGAGGCGATGGTGGTCCTGTACGGCTTCCGCGTCCACCCCTTTGCCGGCATCGACCCGCAGGCGCGGATCGACCCCTCGGCCAAGCTGGGCCAGAACGTCTCCCTGGCGCAGTTCGTCACCGTCGGGCCGGACGTCCAGATCGGCGACGGCTCGGTGCTGTATCCCGGCGTGTTCGTGGGCCCGTCCTGCCGCATCGGCCGCGACTGCATCCTCTACCCCAACGTGGTCATCTACGATCACACCGTGCTGGGCGACCGGGTGAGCGTGCACGCCTGCACCGTCATCGGCGAGGACGGCTTCGGCTACGCCACCCACGCCGGCCGGCACGAGAAGATCCCCCAGGCCGGCTGGGTCGAGATCGCCGACGACGTGGAGATCGGCGCCTGCTGCGCCCTGGACCGGGCCGCCGTCGGGGCCACGGTCATCGGCCCCGGCACCAAGTTCTCCAACCTGGTGGCCATCGGGCACGGGGCGAAGGTGGGGCGGGCGTGCCTGTTCGTGGCCCAGGCGGGCATCGCCGGCTCCACCACCATC
Source organism: Phycisphaerae bacterium SM23_33 (assembly GCA_001303665.1). GTDB lineage: Bacteria > Planctomycetota > Phycisphaerae > SM23-33 > SM23-33 > SM23-33. The sequence continues at coordinate 6,905 of LJUF01000095.1, forward strand.
GGCGACTACTGCGCCTTCGCCGGCCAGAGCGGCGTCGTCGGGCACCTCAACATCGGCAGCCGGGTTCGCGTCGGAGCCCAGGCCGGCGTCACCCGCGACATCCCCGAGGGGCAGGAGGTGCTGGGTTCCCCGGCGATCCCGCTGAGCCTGTGCCGGCGGGTGTTCACGGTGACGCCGCAGCTTCCGGAGCTTCGCCGGCAGCTCAAGAAGCTCCAGGCCGAGGTCGAGGGCCTCAAGGCCCGACTGGGGGAGGACGAGGGCCCGTCGTGACCGACCCGGACGAGCCGGTCGGACTCATCGCCGGCAGCGGGCGCGTGCCCGTGCTGGTGGCCCAGGGCGTCCGCCGGCAGGGCCGCCGCTTGGTGGTGGTGGCCCTGCGCGGCCAGGCCGACCCGGCCCTGCGCGACCTCGCCCAGCATTTCGACTGGGCCGGCGTCACCCGCCTGGGGCGGTGGATCAAGCTGCTGCGGCGGCGCGGCGTGCGGCGGGCGGTCATGGTCGGCGGCGTCAGGAAGGCCGACATGTACTCGCCCCTGCGGCTGCTGCGGTACGTGCCGGACTTCCGCACCGCCCGGCTGTGGTACCGCACCTTGCGGCACGACCGCCGGGACCATACCGTGCTGTCGGCCGTGACCGAGTTGCTGGCCCGGGAGGGCATCCAACTCGTGTCCAGCGTGAAATACTGCGTGGAACATCTCGCGACCGAAGGATTGATGACCCGCACGCCGCTGCCGCGCGGGGCCGAGGCCGACGCGGAACTGGGCTTCCGCATCGCCCGAGCCAGCGCCCAACTCGACGTCGGCCAGGCCGTCGCCGTCAAGGACGGCGACATCATCGCCGTCGAGGCCATCGAGGGCACCGACCGCATGATCGCCCGCGCCGGCCAGCTCTGCCCGCGCGGCGGCTGGACCCTGGTCAAGGTCGCCCGACCCGGCCAGGACATGCGCTTCGACGTCCCCGCCGTCGGGCCCGAAACTATCCGCCGCCTCAAAGACGCCGGCGCCGCCTGCCTGGTGCTCGAGGCCCAGCACACCCTCATCGTGGACAAGCCCGACACCCTCAAGCTCGCCGACGAGCTGGGCATCGCCGTCCTGGGCAAGCGCGGCTGACAGCCGGCCCACCGCAGCCCCGCCGCGCCGCTGAACCGGGCCGAGCCCGGCCTGCCCGCAGCGCCCGACCCCGGCTTACCGATTACGGGTCACCGATTACGGCTTACCGATTACGGCTTACGGGTCACGGATTACGGCCTACGGGCTACGGCTTACCGATCACCCCCCGCTACCTGACCTGCTGGAAGGGCTTCCAGGCGAGCTGTTGTGGCGAAACTGGGCATGAGTCAGGCGATATCGCCGTTGACAAGACGGCCAAGTAGGGATATCATTTCGGTGCTTGGGGGTGCGCTCGACCCCCTGCGAGCATGCCTTTGCTTCGGACCCGGCTTTACCCTCGAGTCCGCGGCTGTGTCGGAGAAACGGAGGTCCTCATGCCCTGCTCAAGGGTGTTTCCGCAATTCTGTGGGCCTGTCCTGTCGTTTCTGGGGGCGTTTCTGTTGAGCGTCTCCGCCGCCGCGGCGGCCGACGTGACGGTGAATGCCTCGGTCACGCATCAGACCATGCTCGGCTGGGGGGCCGTGACGCCGTGGCTGATGGACGTGCCGGACCTGCTGGTTGGGCAGATCATCGACACCGCCGTGAACGACCTGGGCCTGACGCGGCTGCGATATGAAGGGCCCAGCGGCAACCGCGCCGAAGACCGCCGGTGGGAATGGGGCAACGACGACGACGATCCGCTGCACGTCAACTGGAGCGCGTACAACACCGCGTCGCTGGACGCCAAGGTGCAGAAGTACGTCGTGCCCTTCCAGCAGGCCGTCCAGGCCAACGGCGATCCGTTCAGCATCTACCTCAGCCCCTCGTTCTTTAACGGCGGCAGCAGCGGCAGTCCATCCACCTGGATGCTGCGCAGCCCCGGGGAGTACGCCGAGTACGCCACGTCCATGCTGCTTCGGCTGCGGGACGTGCACAATATCACGGCCGACTACTATTGCATCTGCAACGAGGCGGGCAACGACAACCCCTTTTCTGCGGCCATCGTGGGCAGGATGATCAAGGCCGTGGGGCCGCGCTTGCAGCAACTGGGGTTGTCCACGACCATCCAGTTTCCCGAGTGCGTCAGCGCCAACACCAGTTGGAGCTACATCCAGGCGCTGGCCGGCGACGAGCGGGTCTGGGAGCACGTGGGGCTGCTGAGCTACCACCTGTACGGCAGCAACACCCAGCGGCCCAGCATTCGCGACTTCGGCGCCGCCCGGGGCCTGCCCACGGCCCAGACGGAGTACATGGGCCTGACCATTGACCATCTCTACGACGACCTGACGCTGGGGGGCGTTTCCTTCTGGGAACTTTACGGGCAAGGCTTCCCCGCCCCGGACAACAACCGCACCTCCTTCTCCCTGCCCAGCCGGTATTGGGACATGCGGCAGGTCATGCATTACGTCCGCCCCGGGGCGGTGCGGGTCGATGCGACCTCCAACGACGGGACCGTGCGCTCGCTGGGCTTCGTCAACGACGGCAAGACCACCGTGGTGCTGCTGAACAAGGCCGCGGCCTCGGTGGCGCAGACCGTGACCGTCACGGGGCTGCCCGCCGGCAGCTATGGAGTCAGCCGGTCCGTCGGCAGCGGCGTCTGCCAGGAGCTGGGGCTGCAGACGGTGGACGGCTCCGGGCAGCTTTCCCTCTCCGTGCCGAAGAACGCCGTGCTGACGATCTACCCGCACGAGGCGGGCAACCTCCCCCCGACGCTGACCGCCTGGAAGTCCTCGGCCGCCTTCCTCAAAGTCGGCGGGCCCGGCAGCACCACGCTGTCGGCCTCGGCCACGGACCCCGAGGGCGACGGCGTGTCCTACACCTGGTCAGTGCAGAGCCAGCCGGCCGGCGCCAGCGCCGTGCTGGCCAATCCCAACGCCGCCAGCACCGCGGCCACCGGCTTGGCCGCCCCGGGCCAATACGTCTTCAACGTGGCCGTGCACGACGGCAGCCACACCGTCAACCGCCAGGTCGCCTTGAACGTCCTGGAAGGCAATCAGCCGCCGGTGCTTATCGACGTGCACAATCGCCTGCCCGTGCAGCTGACCCTGCCGGGCAGCAGCACCACGCTGCGCTCGGGGGCTTGGGACCTGGAGGCCGACCCGCTCACGTTATAGTGGAGCATATCCAGCCAGCCGCCGGGGGCCAACGCCCAACTGGCAAGCCCCGGCAGCGCCGCCTCCCAGGTCAGCCAGATGACGCTGCCCGGCGACTATGTCTTCCGAATCCAGGTCAGCGATGGGACCAATCAGGTGTGGCAGGAGTTGACGGTGC
>LJUF01000096.1 GCA_001303665.1 Phycisphaerae bacterium SM23_33
CGCCTGCGACGGGCGCTTTTGGCATCACGCACATGGGGTAAACACCTGAGACAGGCCTCAGGTATCTATAGGTGGCAATTTGGGGGGTTTGCAGAGCGGCTTTGAGGAGGGTGAGGCGACGCAAGTCCTTGGGGCCCTATGCTGGAGGGCAAAATAGGCCCCAAAAAGAGGCCAGTGAACGACTTTTTGGCCCGGCGGGGGGGTGGCCGTCGGGCGGGCGGACTCGCTGGCCTGCGGCAAGCCCTTTATTTTCAAAGTGTTGCGCGAACGGGTCCCAGGCGTGGGTCTGGGGCTCTTGCGCCCAGAAGGCACTCAAATCCCTTCAAAAGGGGTTCAGCGGATACCCCCCCAAGGGGGTTCAGGTGGGTGTTCTGGGTTGTGGCCGGGGCCGGGGGCGAGCGGCGGGCGCTGGTCCGGGACTGTGGCGAGCGCGAGGGGCTTTGGCTGTTTGCGGCCCGTGCAGTTGGTGTGACGCGTGGGGCATCCGCGGTCCGGCAATCTGCCATGCAAGGGCTTGCTCGAGGCTTTGGATGTCGTACAATAGGGGGACGGCCTGCCGGCGTGGGTAGAGTGTGGCGGAGGCGGGTCCGCGGCAGCTCGCCGCGGCGGCTTGGCTGGCTTGCAAGCAGGAGTTGACCCTTGACAGAGCCCCAACCGATTGACGCACACGTTGAGAGCAGGCGGCAGCGGGAAGCGGAGCCGCGGCTGTACAAGTGGTTTCGGGCGGTGAGCAAGGCCCAGGCCAGCGACCTGCACCTGAAGGCGGGCGTGGTGCCGCACATCCGGCGGGAGACGAAGATCCTGCCGGTGAAAGGGGAGGCCTTGACGGCGGATGACATCGCGGCCATGGCCTTTGAAATCCTGGACGAGAAGCAGCGGGTGTATTTCGAGGAGCAGGGCAGCATCGACGTGGCGGAAGAGCCGGAAGGCGGGGACCGTTTCCGCATCAACATCTACCGTCAGCGCGGCAACATCAGCATGGCGGTGCGGCGGGTGTCGCGGGAGATTCCCGGCTTCCAGGAGCTGAACCTGCCGCCGCAGATCCGCCACATCGCGGAGCTGCGGGCGGGTCTGGTGCTGGTGTCGGGCACCACCGGGTCGGGCAAGTCCACCACCCTGGCGGCCATGCTGGAGCACATCAACCGCACCCGCCCCTGCCACATCATCACCATCGAGGACCCCATCGAGTATCTGCACATGGACCGCAAGGCGCTGGTGAACCAGCGCGAGGTGGGCATTGACGTTCCCAGCTTCCAGTCGGCGCTGAAGTACCTCATGCGCGAGGATCCCGACGTGGTGCTGGTCAGCGACATGCGCGACCGGGACACGTTTCAGGCGGCCCTCCAGGCCGCGGAGACGGGGCATCTGGTTTTCGGCACCATCCACGCCTCGACGGTGTCGGCGACGATCCCGCGGATCCTGGACCTGTTCTCGGCAGACTCGCGGGACCTGGTGCGGCAGACGCTGGCGATAAACCTAAAGGCGGTGATGTGCCAGATGCTGCTGCCGTGTCTGGCCGAGGGGATCGACCGTGTGCCGGCGGTGGAGATCCTGATCATCAACCCCTCGGCCCGGCAGTTGATTCAGGAGCAGCGGGACGGCGAGCTGATCGAGGTGGTTCGCTCCTGCGAGCACGAGGGGATGCAGGACTTCAACAAGAGCCTGCTGGATCTGGTGGAGAAGGACTACATTGACCCGCGGCTGGCCTACGAGGTGGCCCCGAATCCCGACGAGTTGAAGATGCGGCTGAAGGGGATTTCCGCCAGCCGGGCGGGCCTGTTGGGACGATAGCAGGCCCGGTTCAGCCGCGGGCTGGAGCGAGGTACGGATGACCGGACTTTTCAGCATGACGATGCTGGCGGGGGTGCCCGATCTGGGCGGGTACTTTTCCATCCTGAAGATCATCGTGATCCTGCCGCTGCTGCTGCCCTGGCTGTACGCGGCCACGTGGATGAACAAGGACACCGCGCGCGTTCGCACGGTGGGTCAGCTTTGGCTGGGGCTGACGCTGGGGGCCGGCGTGCTGGGGGTGCTGCTGTGGCTGGTGGTGCCGTACTTCCTGATCGGGGCGGTGCTGTACCTGGGCCTGACCGCCGGGGTCATCGGGGTATACGTGGGACACCGCAACAAGCGCGTGGTGTCGGAGGCCAAGGTGTTGACCGCCGAACACATCCGCGCGGTGCTGTCGCGGCGGCGGTCGGAGAAGGTGGAGGTCATGCAGCGCGTCAAGCTGTACGACTGCTACCGCAAGGCGGTCTTTCCCCCCGAGGAGGAGGCCACCCAGGAGCGGCGGGCTTACAACGCCGTGCAGGAGCTGCTCCAGGACGTGGTGCTGATGCGCGCCAGCCAGGCGGACCTCAGCGCCGCCGGCCCGCAGACGGCGGTGCGGTTTGTCGTGGACGGGGTGCTGCAGAACCGCCCGCCGCTGGATCGGGCCAAGGCGGACCTGCTGGTCGACTTCATCCGGGGCATCGCCGGCATGAAGCCGGAGGACAAGCGCCACCCGCAGGAGGGAAAGATCAGCCTGGACATGGGGGCCATGCAGGCGGACGTGGACGTGCTGGCGGCGGGGACGGCGCACGGGCAGCGGCTGCAACTGCGGGTGCTGCAGGAGTCGATCCAGACCAAGCTGGAGGAGCTGGGGATGCCCGACAGCCTGTACACCCGGCTGGTGGAGATCAGCGCCGAGGGTAAGGGGCTGGTTATCGTTTCCGGCCCGAAGGGCAACGGCGTCACCAGCACGTTGTATTCGCTTTTGCGGAAGCACGACGCGTATCTGAAGGCGCTGGGCTCGCTGGAGCGCTCGCCGGAGGTGGACCTGGAGAACGTCAGCCAGCAAAGCTACGCCGACGCCAACCACCTGGCGGACCGGCTGGCGTCGATGCTGCGGCGCGACCCGGATGTGGTCATGGTGGACCAGTGCGAAACGACCCCGGCCGCCGAACTGGTCTGCGAGGCAGCCGCCGCAAAGAGCATGCTGCTGGGGGCCGTGGCCGACAACGTCTTCGTGGCGCTGGCCCGATGGATCAAGGTTTGCGGCGATCGGGAAAGGGCCCTGGCCTGCCTCAAGGCCGTCACCTGCCAGAAACTGCTGCGGAAGCTCTGCCCCAAGTGCAAGGAGGCATATCGCCCGGCCAGGGAGATGCTGGCCAAGCTCAACCTGCCCGCCGAGAAGATCGAGCAGTTCTACCACCCGCCCACCAAGCCCCTGACCGACGAAAAGGGCAGGCCGATCATCTGCCCCACCTGCCGCGGCACGGGCTACTACGGGCGGACGGCGGCGTTCGAGATGCTGGAGATGAACGATGAAATCCGCCAGTTGATTGCCCAGGACGCCCCGCTGAGCCGGATCAAGGCCGCCTGCCGAAAGAACGGCATGCTCTACCTTCAGGAGCAGGCCCTGCGGAAGGTCATCAGCGGTATGACCAGCGTCGAGGAAGTCATTCGGGTTTCAAAGAGCAAATGAGGCCCTTGCGCCCCCTGCTGAAGGGACGCCTTGGACAAGATGCAGACGTGTGGAGAAACAGTCAGTGAAACGAAGGGCATCTGGCTGACGCGCGCAGTTGATTGGCGTATCCGTCTCGAAGGGACGGCCCTTCGGGCCGCGCCACCCGTGGACCGTTTCGCTGTTCCCCGTTGTTAATTGGTGTAATTCGCGGACTGTTGGTGGACCTGGAGGCCCAGCCGATGGTATTGATCATCATCGCGACCCTGTTGGTGCTGGGGTTTGCCTTCTACCAGACCACCCAGGGGATGTTCAGCGCCATGATCATGGCGATCCTGACGGTGCTGTGCTCGGCGGCGGCGCTGAACTACTACGAGCCGCTGGCGGGGATCTTCATCAGCAAGGGCTGGCTGGGGGCGTACGCGCACGGTGTCTGCATGCTGGCGCTGTTCGTGGTGCCCCTGCTGGCCCTGCGCGAGATCTTCGACCGCGTGATTCCCGGCAACGTGGTCATGGGCATGTGGACCGACCGCGTCGGCGGGGCGGCCTTCGGACTGATCACCGCCTTCGTGCTGGTCGGGATGCTGATGATCGTGGTGCAGCTTCTGCCCCTGCCCGGCAGCATCGTGACCTACCAGCCCTACACCGCCACCCTGGAGGAAAACCACGGTCTGACCCCGCGCTGGGCCGGCCAGTTTGCCCTTTGGCTGGGCAAGGGCCTTTCGGCCACAGGCCTGTCGCCGGTCGGCGGCGGGCAGAGCTTGGGCTTGTGCCACGACGACCTGCTGCTGGATACGTTTTGTGTCCGCAACCGCCCGTCCGGCGCCTGGGCTGGCACCCCCGCAGACGCCTTGGAGGTCACCGATGTCTACGAGGTGCGGATGCCGGACAAGGAAAAGCTGCTCAAGCAGTTGAAGCTCCGGCCGGAGGAGATTGTCCGGCTGGGGGCGAATGTGGCGGCGGTCGAGAACGACGCGCCCAAGTACCCGCTGCTTCCGCCGCTGGCCAACACGAAGCTCTACGTGATACGGGTGACGGTCAAGGAGACCGCCCGGGACGGGGCGGACAACTGGTACCGGCTGCCGGCGACGCACTTCCGCCTGGTCACCGAAAAAGGCCACAGCTTTTACCCGGTGGGCTATCTGGCCTTCGCCGGCCGATACCGCGTGGAGACGGTCATTCCGAAGCGGTCGAAAATCAAGGTTGCTCAGATCGCTGACATCCTGGTCGCCCGCGCCTGGCAGGCGGAGGGCGGGCCCGAGAGACTGCTGGTGGACTGGCTTTATCGCCTGCCGCCCGAGGAAGTCCCCGAATACATGGCCTTCCGCCGGGTGGCCAGAGACGATCTGCCTCCCGTTGGAGTCGGCCTGCCGAGCCCCTTGGACGCGAAGGGCAACCTGCGGGCCCTGCACGTCAAGCCGGTCGACCCGCGGCGCGAAGGCTCGGCGCCGTTTGAGTCGGTCGGCGGAGCGCGGTTCATCCGCCCGACCAGCATGAGGCGGGACAACGAGATTCCCAAGGAACTGCAGGCGCAGGTCGGCACGGGCGGGGTCGCGCCGCCGATCCTTAAGAACGTGGTCCATACCAAGAGCATGTTCCACAGCGGCGTCCTGGCCGGGGCGGCCTCCGATCTATTCAGCCCGGAAAAGATGTCCTACCGGGTCAGGCAATACGAGACCCCGTCCGCCGAGATCGAGAGCCGCGGACGCAAGACCAGCGTGGCCATGCCCGTCGTCCAGGTGGAATGCGAGCTGGACAAGGGCTTCGGCGGAAATCTTCCCGCCCTCATCGACAGCCTGAATCCACAGCTCATCCTCGACAACGGCGTCAGCCGGCCGCACAGCGGGGCATATCTGATTTACTCCACCAACGCCGGGCGGCAGGTGTACCTGTACTACGCCCCGACGTTCGACCGCACCAGGCTGGACGCGGGCTTCGCCGAGGCGCTGCGCGGGCATCTGGCCAGGGTGGAGAAGATCGGCTTCGTCTTCATCGTGCCCGCCGACAGGGACCGCGGCGTCGCCGGGATCGCCTTCACGCCGGACGGGGCCAACGACGTCTTCGCCCCCGACCCGCTGGCCTGCTACTACGGCCGGTGAGGTCGCGGCCGGGGCGGGTCAGGACGACTCGGACTCCGCCCGGATCCTCACCTCCGCCCCGAAGGTCCGAAGGACCTCCACGTGCTTTTCCCCCAGCGTCGCCTCCAACTGTACGCTCCGCCCCTCGTAGCTCCTGTCGCCAACCTGGGCGTAGCGGGACAGGTACTGCATCAGCCGGCCGTTGGTGTAGTCGGCCTGGATGGTGACGCTCACCCGCCGGCCGCGAACGCGCTCCAGGACCGCCTCCACCAGCTTCTCCGCGTTCTCGCCTGTGGCGGCCGAGAGGGCAATCGCATCGGCGTGCCGCTCCGACAGCACCCTCAGCACCGTCGGGTCGCTGATCAGGTCGATCTTGTTCAGCAGCAGCAGCTGGTCCTTTTCCCCGCAGCCCAGCTCGCCCAGCACCTCCTGCACCGCCCGGATCTGCTCGGCCACGCGCGGGTGGGCCGCGTCGGCCACGTGCAGCAGCAACTCGGCCCCGATGGCCTCTTCCAGCGTCGCCCGGAAGCTGGCGATGAGGTGGTGGGGAAGGTGGGAGATGAACCCCACCGTGTCGCTGAGCAGGGCCTCGTGGCCCTCGCCGAGGTTCCAGCGGCGGGTGCGGGTGTCCAGGGTGGCGAAGAGCTGATCGGCCACCGGCATGCCCGCCCCGGTCAACAGGTTCATCAGCGTGCTCTTGCCCGCGTTGGTGTAGCCCACCAGGCAGATCTGAAAGCTCTCGCGGCGCGAGCGAACCTCGCGCTGTCGGCGGCGGTCGATGGCGGCGATGCGCCGCCTCAGCTGCGCCACCCGCCGCCGCACCAGCCGCCGGTCCGTCTCGATCTGCTTCTCGCCCGGGCCGCGCGTGCCGATGCCGCCCACCGCCGCCGCCGCCGTCGTCGCCCCGCCGGCCACTCGCTCCAGATGCGTCCACATCCGCCGCAGCCGCGGGTACGTGTACTCCAGCTGCGCCAGCTCCACCTGCAGCCGGGCCTCACGCGTACGGGCGTGGGCGGCGAAAATGTCCAGGATCACCTCCGACCGGTCCAGCACCTTGCGGTCGATGATCTTCTCCAGGTCGCGGATCTGCGCTGGCGACAGGTCGTTGTCGAACAGGACCACGTCCACGCGGTTCTGGCGGGCGCGGCCGGCGATCTCCTCGGCCTTGCCGCGGCCGAGGTACAGCCCCGGCTGGATCGAGCTGCGGCGGGCGACGGCTTCGTCGACGACCTTGGCCCCGGCGGTCCTGGCCAGGCTGCGAAGCTCGCCCAGCGGATCGTGGAGGTCAGCGTCGGAATCAGGCAGGATCACGGAAACCAGCAGGGCCCGCTCCTGCTGGACGGTAAACTGCGTTCGCTTCGCTTCGGACATCCTGTTATGTTATAACCTCCCGCAACGCGTAATTATATCAGAGGTGCCGCGGGCGTGACAGGAGCTTGTGGTGCCCGGTGGGGCCGTACCGGGGCTTGCCGCCCCTGTCAGGAGAGCTAGCCAATGCTGCGGACGAGTGGATTCGTTGGGGTCGTTACGGTCTTGCTTCCGGCCCTTGCCGCGGCCGCGGCCGGCGGGGAGGTCGTGCGCCTCGAGGCCACGGCCGACATCTGGGTGTCCGCCTTTCGGGGCGAGCAAGGCTGCAGCGCCGGCAGGTACAAGGCCTTCAAGCTCAAGTCCATCCAGGAGATGGCCGTGGTCCGGTTCGGCCCCGCCCGTGCCGCCGGGCGGGAGGTGGTCAAGGCCCGGCTGTTCCTTCGCCGCGACGGCCAGGACATGCTGCGCTACCTCCGCGTCTCCACCGTCAACGGCGACTGGGTCGAGGGCACCAACCCCAAGCGCCTCGCCGCCGGCGACGGGGCCAGCTACGACTACGCCGACAATGCCTCCCGCCGCCCCTGGTCCTGGCCCGGCTCGCAGCTCTGCGACGTCATCATGGGCGCGGGAAACACGCTCGCCACCTGGGCCGAACGCAAGCAACTGACAGACGGATGGATTTCCGTCGAGTTGACGCCGGAGCTCATCTACGCCCTGGCCGCCGGCGACAGCGACGGCCTGGCCGTGATGGACGGCGGCACCCCGAAGTTCATGAACAACTTCATCCACTCGGTCCAGTCGGCCTCCCCGCCGTACATCCAGGTCGAGCTGGGCAAGCGGCTCGACGCGGTCCCGGCCAGGCCGAGCGTCCGGGCCCGCCCGGCGCCGGAGCGAGCCCACCTGGCCGCCGGGGCCGTCGCGCTCACCATCGCTCCGGCCGAGAACGTCTTCTGCTGGCGGGTGACCCTCGACGGCAAGCCCGTGCCGCGCTGGCGAATCCCGCACCCCGGGCCGAACGGACCGACAGTCCTTTACCTTGACGAGCTTGAGCCCTCCCGGAAATGCCAACTGGAGGTGACGGCGGTTGCGCCGGGCGGCAAGGCCTCCCAGCCCGCCCGCCTCACGCTGACCGCTTCGCCCGCATTGGCCGCCCCGCCGGAGCTGGCCAGGCCCCAGCCGCCCAAGGCCGCGCCCTCCGCCTGGGGCAGCCCGCCGCCGATTCCCTTCTGGGCCGCTCCGCCTCTGGTGAAGGTCGATCCGCTCACCGGCAGGCCCGCGTTCGCCGACACCACGGACGACCCCAGACAGGCCAACGCCGTCTGGGACGGGCACGACGTCCGCGTGTTCGCCGCCCGCGGCGAGTACGTCTCCTTTCAGTTGATCTTCGGCAGACGCTCCGACCAGCCGCTGAAGCTCTCCCTCGCCGCCCGCCCTCTGACCGGCCCCGGCGGGGCCACCATCGCCAGCAAGAACGTCGAACTGTACAAGTGCTGGTATGCCCGGAACAAGTCCAAGCAGTGGCAGCCGGCCTACTGCGTACCCATCCGGCCCAATCAGCCGCTGGTGCTCCCGGACCCGGACCGCAAGATCGAGGGGCAGAACTGGCAGGCCGTGTACGTCGACATCTACGTCCCCAAGGACGCGAGGCCCGGCCCGTACAAGGCCGACCTGCTCTTCAACTCCGCCCCCTGCACTCCGTGGCCGCTCATCCATCTGGAGGTGCTGGACTTCGAGATCCCCGACCAGCTCGCCTTCTGGCCGCAGCTCAACGCCTACAAGGCGCCCAAGGGCGTGCACGACTACTACCGCCTCGCCCACCAGCACCGCAGCGTCTTCTACTACCGCTACTGGAAGCCCCGCGTGCAGGGAGCCGGCAAGGGCCTGCGGCTTGTCTGGGACGACTACGACAGCCAGGTCGGCCCGCTGCTGAGCGGGGAGGCCTTCAAGGCCTGCCGCCGCGCCGGCGTGCCCGTCGAGGCCATGGCCCTGCCCTTCGTCGAGAGCTGGCCCACGGAGATGACCAAGCAGAACTACAACTATCAGGGCTACTGGCCCGGCAAGGGCGACGCCGTCGACCACATCATCGCCCATTACATGAACGCCCCCCACATCGGCCACGCCTTCAGCCGCGATTACCTCGACGCCTTCCACGCCGCCCAGCGCCAGTTCGTCGAGCACTTCAGGGCCAAGGGATGGAACCGCACCCAAATGCAGGCCGTCTTCGTCAGCAAGAACACCCACCGCATCAACTACGGCGTCAACATGTGGTGGACCACCGACGAGCCGTATCACTGGGACGACTGGCTGGCGCTTCAGTTCTACGGCCGGCTGTGGTCCTCCGGCCGCCGCCCCGGCGAGGAAAAGCAGTGGGTCTGCCGTGCCGACATCTCCCGCCCGCAATGGCAGGGCCGCGTCCTGGACGGCGCCGTTGACACCGCCTACTTCGGCACCGGTGCCTTCACCTCCCCGCCCATGATCCGCCGCTGCCGAACCCTCGCCCGCCAGGCCCCGCTGGAGCTGCGGGTCTACGGCTCGGCCAGCAGCGACAGCGCCTCCAACCTCGGCTCGGTCGCCTGGATCCTGCACGGGTACCTCAACGGCGCCTCGGCCGCCCTGCCCTGGCAGACGCTGGGCAACGAGAAGTCCCTCGACGTCAACGATTCCTCCGTCGGCGGCAACGCCTTGCTGGCCCCCGGCGACCGCTTCGGCGTCCCCGTCGTCGCCGACATGCGCCTGAAGGCCTTCCGCGACGCCGAGCAGATCGCCGAGTACCTCAAGCTCGTGGCCGACCGCTACGGCCTCAACCGCGAGCAACTGCGGGCCATGGTCGCGCCGGCCGTCGCCGTCCAGGCCGGCACCCGCGCCGGCGCCGCCGCCGACAACGCCGACGCCCTCAGCTTCGGCAGCCTCAAGGCCTGTCAGCTCGCCGGGCTCCGCCGCGCCCTGGCCGAACTGATCCTCGGCAAGCCATCAGCCCCCATCCGACCGACCCGGCCTCGGCCCCAGACCGGCGCTCCCCGGCAGTAGGCTGAAGCCCCCGGCCGCAGGCGAAAATCCCCCTACCGGACCCATCCACGGGGGGTATTCGCTGAACCCCTTTTGACGGGATTTGAACGCCTTCTGGAACAGCCCCCTCACGCCCCCGGCCGGAGGTCGCCCCCACAACATATTGCCAACAACAGGCTTGCCGCAGGCCAGCGAGTCCGCCCGCCCGACGGCCACCCCCCGTCCCCGGGCCAAAAAGTCGTTCACTGGCCTCTTTTTGGGGCCTATTTTGCCCTCCAGCCCAGGGC
>LJUF01000097.1 GCA_001303665.1 Phycisphaerae bacterium SM23_33
CATATTTCCTCTCGAAGTTGGAGCCGATGAGCCCCTCGCCGGGCCCCTGGTGGAACTCCACCGGGGTGAGGCCGTCCACCGCGCCGACGGCCATCCGTATCTGGCGGAAGTATCCCGTGTGGTCCGTCACGATTCCCAGCCAGCCGCCCAGCCGCAGCACGCGGCGGACCTGGGTGAGGAAGGGCACGGTAATGAGCCTGCGCCTGTGGTGCTTGCGCTTCGGCCAGGGGTCGGGGAAGTAAATGTAGACGCGCTGGACGGAGCTGTCCGGCAGGGCCGAGGTGAAGACCGCTGCGGCGTCGGCGCAGAGGACGCGGACGTTCTTCAACCCGGCGCGGAGGGCGCGGTCGGCGGCGTAGGCGGCGTAGCTGCCGAGCCACTCCAGGGCGAGCAGGTTGATCTCGGGGCGCTGTGCGGCCCGGCGAAGCAGGAACGTTCCCTTGCCGGGCCCGACCTCCACCTCCACCGGCCGGGAATTGCCGAAGATCTCTGCCAGGTCGAGGTGCCCGCAGGCGGGAGCCTCGTCCAAAAGCAGGCCGTGCAACCGAAGCTGCTCCGGCGTGGACTTCAGGTGGACCTTTCCCGGTCGACTTCGCATGGCCTGGTGGCAGTGTAATCCGCGGGGGCGGGCGGAAGCAAACCCGCTGGGGGTGCTGGCCAGCAGGCCTAGCCGCCGGCCGCCAGCATCTTGCGCAGCGCGGCGTTCTCAGGCAGGGCCAGCAATTGCTGAAACTCCCCCTCGCGGAGGAGGAGGATTCGCTCGTCGTTGAACAGCACGGAACGACGACCGCGGTGGTTGCCGTAACGGTCGCAGACCCAGATCTTCTGGGACGCAGGCGGCACCTTGTCTGACGGGACGTACAGATACGCGCCCTTTTGGTCCTTCCGGGCGGGGCAGGTGAGGTGCTTGGCCTCGACGAAGCCGGTGTCCACCAGCACCTGGAGGTTCGGCGCCCTTGTGGCTTGGCCGACGAATACGCGCTGGTATTCGACCAGCGCCGTCCCCAGGATCTGGAGATTGCCCCGGCAGAAGGCCTCCTTGACCTCCGCCTGGCGCAGGTACCAGGCAGGCACGAAGGCCGCGGTGCCGATGATCGCCAGCAACAGGATAAGCGGGACGGCGGTGCTGGCCGTGATCCGAAGCGCCGCCTTGGTCGAGACATTGAGCGCGGCCAGGTGCACCAGCCAGGACATGCCTACCATGACGAAGGGCACCAGCATCGGGCCGATGACCACCAACCAGCGGGGGCCGACCTTGACGCTGAGCGTCAGCAGAAAGATGGTGAGGGCGCCCGCAGCGAGCAGGGCCACTCCGCCGGCGACCGCGTTGATCTTGGCCGCCCGGGCGGTCGAAGACTTGGAGCGCGGCAACTGGGCGAAGCGGCGTAGCGCCCGCTGGGTCAGATAGGGCCCGGCAATCAGCCAGCCGGCCAGATACACCGCCAACAGGGGGAATTGCCAGAGTCGGATATAGTCCGCAGGGCCTGCCAGCATCATGATGGTTCGTGCCTTTCCAGGCGTCAGCGCCCTCGCCTTTTCCGGGGTACCATAGCGGCGGCCGGCCGGTGGCTCAAGAGGCAAGCCCTTGCCGGGACACCGGGCGGCACGTATTATGTCGGCCAGTGTCGCGAAAACCCTTGAAGACCATACCAGCCAGGGAGCGCATCATGGTCGGAAAAAAGTCCGTCAACGTTGCCCTCATCGGGCAGGGGTTCATGGGCCGAACCCATTCCAACGCCTGGGGACAGGTTCGCAAGTTCTTCAAGGCGCCGATCGAGCCGGTCATGCACACGGTCTTCGGCGAGCCGGAGGAGAACCCCCAGGCCTTTGCCGCCAATTGGGGCTGGGCCCGCGCCAGCACCAACTGGCGGAAGCTGGTGAGATCGCCCGAGATCGACGTGGTGGACATCGTGACGCCCAACTTCATGCATGCCCCGGTGGCCAAGGCGGCCCTGGCTGCGGGCAAGGCGGTCTGCAGCGAGAAGCCGCTGGCCGGGAAGCTCAAGGATGCCCGCGACATGGTGGCGGCGGCCCGGAAGGCCCGGGTCAGGACCTTCGTGTGCTACAACTATCGCCGCTGCCCGGCGGTGGGGCTGGCCCACCTGCTGGTCAAGCGGGGCAAGCTCGGCCAGATCCGCCACGTGCGGGCGCTGTACCTGCAGGACTGGGCCGACGAGAGCGTCCCGTTGGCGTGGCGGTTCGACAGGAAAAAGGCAGGCTCCGGCGCCCACGGCGACCTCAACGCCCACATCGTGGACATGACCCGTTTTGTCACCGGCCAGGAGATCACCGAGATCTGCGGGGCCATCAGCGAGACGTTTATCAAGGAGCGTTCCCTGATGACGGGGACCGTCGCCGGGGGCATCGCCGCCGGCCTGAGGAAGGGCCGGCGCAAGGGACGGGTCACCGTGGATGACACGGTGCTGTTTTTGGCCCGCTTCTCCGGCGGGGCGGTGGCCAGCTTCGAGGCCGCCCGGCAGGCCACCGGCAACCAGAACCGCAACGGCTTCGAGATCAACGGTACCAGGGGCTCGATCCGGTTCAACTTTGAGCGGATGAACGAGCTGGAGTACTACGACGCCACCGCCGAACGGGCCGTGCAGGGATGGACCACCATCATCGCCACCCACGCGGGCGACCATCCTTACGTGGACGCCTGGTGGCCCGATGCCCACGGGCTGGGCTACGAGCACGGGTTCATCAACCAGGCCTACGACGTGCTGCGCGTCTTGGCCGGGCAGAAACCCGTCATCCCCATTCCCGACTTCGCCGAGGCCTACCAGACCCAGCGGGTGCTGGAGGCGGCGCTGCTCTCGGCCAACAGCAAGAGGTGGGTCAAGCTGGCGGGCGTGAAATAGGCCCGGCGGGTGCCCTTGAGGGCCGCCGCGGCGCGACAGGCCGGCAGGCGAGGGGTGCCGTTTCGCCCGCGGACATCAGTATCGGTCGAGCCCGGGCGCGAACCCAGCGGCTGCCCGTGCGTCCAAAATAGGCAGAATTTCCCGCGCAATAACTGTCTCCCCATCTATGAGTTTACGCGGGCGGGCGCGTGTCTCGCCGCGCAGAAGGCTACGGCTTGCTGCTTGGAAAGGAGACAACCATGGTCCGGAGAAGGTTGTTGCCAATTGCCGCGGTTGTGCTGCTCGGAACGTGTGGGGCCGCAGCCGCCGGCGCCGTCGAGGTCGAAAGCAAGGTGGAGGCGGTGACGGTGTACCGTGGTCAGGCGCTGGTGACGCGGTCGGTCAAGCTGCCCGCCAAGTCGGGCCAGCTGGAGCTGGTCGTCGGGGACCTGCCGGCGCAGGTCGTGGGTTCGAGCCTCAGCGCCAGCGGTGGCGAGGGCGTCCTGATCCGGTCGGTGCTGTATCGTACGCGGGCGGTGGCGGCCGAGCCGATCAAGGAGGTGGCCGAACTGGACGCCCAACTGAAGGATCTGGAGGGCGAAAAATACGCCAACGACCAGATGGAGGCCCTGTTGAGCGCCAAGGCCAAGCACCTGGACAAGCTGGAGGGCTTCACCGCCCCCACCGCCCAGGTGGAGATGAGCAAGGGCGTGCTGGACGCCAAGACCCTGGCGGAGGTCAGCGGGTACATCGTGAAGCAGCGGGAGGCCCTGCTGGGCGAGCGCGTGCAGCTTCACAAGGCCCAGGGCGAACTGGAGGAGAAGCTGAACCTGCTGCGGCGGAGGCGGGCGGAGCTCACCCGCGGGGCCCAGCGGACCCTGCGCGAGGCGGTGCTGTTCGTGTCGAAGCCCGAGCCGGCCCGGGGCAGCATCGAGCTGACGTACCTGGTCAGCGCCGCCAGTTGGACGTCGGCGTATAACATCCGTCTGGGCGCCGATGGCAGGGCGGTGGCGGTGGAGTACCTGGCCCAGGTCAACCAGATGAGCGGGGAGGACTGGTCGGACGTGATGCTGACGCTGTCCACGGCCACGCCGGCGATGAACGCCCAGCCACCGCTGCTGGTGCCCATGTGGGTGGGCTTGGTGCCGGAGACGCAGGCGGCCGCTCAGGGGGGGAAGCTGGCAACCTGGGCCGAGTACACCGGCGGCCAAAGGGCACTCAGCCAGGAGCAGTTCAAGCAGTTGGGCCTGTACAACACCGCGGGTGTGGCGGAGCAGGACCGCTCGAACTGGGACCTGAACCGCCTGGCGGCCGTCCAGCAACGCATCGAGTTGAACGTCAAGGATGAGTTCGTCCGCGCCGGCCGGGCGGCCGCCCCGACGATGGACGAGGCCCTGGCCGTGTCGTACGAGCTGGGCGGGAAGATGAGTCTGGCCAGCCGGTCGGACCGCCAACTGGTGCAGATCTCCACCCTGAAGCTTTCGGGCGGGCAGTACTACCAGGCCATTCCCATCCTCGGCGGCTACGTCTATCGCAACATCCAGGTCAACAACAGCAGCGAGGTGCCGCTGCTGGCCGGCCCGTACAGCGCCTACATCGACGGGGAGTTCGTGGGAAAGGGCACCCTGCCGCTGGTGGCGCGGGGGCAGGAGTGCACCGTCGGCCTGGGGGTGGACACCCAGCTTCGCTGCGGGCGCGAGCTGGTGGACAAATCCGACAAGATCGTGTGGGGCTCGCGGGTGCAGGCGTTTCAGTACCGCCTGCGGCTGGAGAACTTCAAGGACCGGCAAGTCTCGGTGCGGCTGATTGACCGCATCCCCGCGACCAAGGAGGATGAGACCATCAAGATCGGCCTGGGGCGGATGAGCGAGAAGCTCTCCACCGACGCGGTTTACGTCCGCGACGAGAAGGATCGGGGCATCCTGCGGTGGGAGATCGAGTTGGCGGCCAAGGCCGCCGGGGCCAGCGCCCGCCACGTGGACTACTCCTTCGAGATCAAGTACGCCAAGGATGCCCACATCGGCCGGGAAGCCGCCGGGCTGATGAAGGAAATGGAAGATGCCTTCCTGAAGGCCGCCGCGGCAAGATAGGACCAGGCACATCGGCGTCGGGCTCGCCTTGCGCCGCGGCGGGGTTCAACCGCCGGCGCAAAACGCCGGGCCGGGAAGCCGGAACGTCCCGGCCCGGGCTGAATGCAGGGAAGCCTGTAATCGTTACCGGTTCGTCAGCTTCCTGGCGGCCTGAACCAACTGGAGGAACTCCGCGCGGTAGCCGCCCTTGTCCTTGCCGAGGTTGGTTGAAGCGAGCTCGGCCACGGTGTCGAGGCTGTAGCCGCCCTTGTACTTGGAATCGCGCAGGATCATGCCGAAGGCGGCCACGGCCGCGGCGAACTTGAAATCCCTCGACGCGTGGGTGAATTTGGCGCCCTTGTCCGTCAGCGGTACCTCAAGCAGCTTGCTCTTGTCCTCGTCGGGCTGCTTGTAGCGGAGCTTGACCGTCAGCAGCTCGCCGCTGGTGTTGGCGGCCTCGGTCGGCGACGGCGGCTTCTGGTATTTCAGCGCGTCACTGCCGCGGGCGGGCGATTCTTCCCCGGCCGGTACGACCTCGTACAGCGCCGTGACGGTGTGGCCGGCGCCGATCTCGCCGGCGTCCTTGGTGTCGTCGTTGAAGTCCTCCTTGCGGAGCAGCCGGTTCTCGTAGCCGATCAGCCGGTAGGCGGCGGCCTGCGCCGGGTTGAACTCCACCTGGATCTTCACGTCCTTGGCGATGGTCACCAGCGTGGCCCCCATCTGCTCCACCAGCACCTTGCGGGCCTCCTCGAGGGTGTCGATGTAGGCGTAGTTGCCGTTGCCCTTGTCGGCGAGCTTCTCCAGGGTGGAGTCCTTGTAGTTGCCCATGCCGAAGCCCAGCACGCTCAGGAAGACGCCGGTCTTGGCCTTGTCCTCGATCATCTTGACCAGGTCGCTCTGGTTGGTCACGCCCACGTTGAAGTCGCCGTCGGTGCAGAGGATCACGCGATTGGTGCCGCCGGTGATGAAGTTCTGCACGGCCAGGGAGTAGGCCAACTCGATGCCCTGGCCGCCGTTGGTGGACCCGCCGGCCCGCAGCCGCTCCAGGGCTGCCAGGATTACCTGCTTCTGGTCGCAGGAGGTGGAATCCAGCACCAGGCCGGAGGCACCGGCGTACACGACGATGGCCACGCGGTCGTTCTCGCCGAGGTTCTCCACCAGCATCTTCATGGCCCGCTTCAGCAGCGGCAGCTTGTTGGAGGGGCTCATGGAGCCGGACACGTCCAGCAGGAACACCAGGTTGCCGGCCGGGCGGTTCTTTGCCTCGATCTCCTTGCCCTTCAGGCCGATCCGGACCAGCCGGTGGCCGCCCTTCCACGGACAGCCGGAGGCCTCCACGTGGACCGAGAACGGCACCTTGCCCTTGGGAAGCTCGTAGTCGTAGGTGAAGTAGTTGATCATCTCCTCGATGCGGACGGCCCCGGCCGGCGGGTACTGGCCCTGCCTGAGGAAGCGCCGGACGTTGGCGTAAGAGGCCGTGTCCACGTCGATGGAAAACGTCGACAGAGGATTCTCCGCCACCGAGAGGAAGGGATTCTCGACCGTCGGGTCGTAGGCCTCGGTGTTGTGCACCACCCCGGGGGAACGAATGCCTGCATCGCTGTCGTCACCCTCCCACCGTGCGCGGGCGACCTGGAATAGAACGCCTTCGTTCAGCTCCCGTTCGGCGGCAGGTCGCGGATACAACGCTTTATCCCTGGTCTCTTCATGGCCCTCGGCGAAACGCACCAGGTGCTCGGTGTTGGCCTTCAATCGCGATCTCCCCGCCGGTTGTCCGGCCGGGGGGGTGTACGCCTGGAGGTCCGACTCGTTCGTCAGCGCCAGCTTGGGACGCTCTCGGCGTGCCAGTCCTCGCGCCGGAAACAACCAGTGGGCCGCGCCGAAGGCGATAATCACCGCCGCGGCGGCGGCCAGAGGCATCCACAGGCGGAGTGCTCTCCGCCGCCTCGTCCTGCTCTTGGCTGGGGCGCCGGCTGAGCCGCGTTTGGGCGCGGCGGCCACGGCCAGGCGCTGATTCTCCGACAGCGCCGGCGCCGACTCGGCGGCCAGCTCTTCTCGCAGCTTCTCGCCGATGCGGCGTATCTCTTCCACCGCTTGGCGGGCCTCGGGGTTTCGGGCCAAGTCGGCCTCGGCGGCGGCCCGCTCGCCCTCGGGCAGCTCGCCCAGGGCGTAGGCGGTCAGCTTCGGATCGTCGGGTGTGAGTGTCATCTTCAGTCTCCCTCAGGCGCCCCCGGCGGGGCCGGTGGCGGCCTGGAGTTTCTGGCGAATCGTCCTGATGGCCGTGTGGATGAGGAATCCCACGTTGCTGGCCGACAGGCCGGTGATGGCGGCGATCTGCCGGTAGCTAAAACCGTTCTGGAACTTGAGGCGCACGACCTCCTGCTGGTTGGGCGGCAGGGCCTGGAGGGCCTGAAGCGTCCGGCCGAGGGTTTCGCGGCGCTGGGCGGCGGCCGGCGGGGCGGCCTCGCGGCTGCTCTGGGACCGGGCCTGCGCTTCGGTCAGCGGGCTCATGCGGTGCTCCTTTCTGGCCACGTCCAGGGCGCGGTTGCGGCAGACGGTGAACAGCCACTGGGCCAGGTGGTCGTCCCCGGGGTGGTTGGCCGACAGCAGGCGCAGGAAGGTCTCCTGGACGACGTCACGGGCCCGCTCGACGTCGCCGGTGATCCGCGCGGCGTAGCGGGTCAGCGGCCGCTCGTGGCGCCGCATCAGCGACTCCAGCCACTGGCCCACCTCCGGTGCCTGTTGCCCGCCCATCGGCTCTCCGAGAATTCTCATCCCCGCCACTGCTTATGACGACCGGGGCGGAACCTTCTTAGGGCAAAAAATGAAGATTTCGCGCCTTCCCGCGGGGGCCTCTGCCGCCCTCGCAGCGGGCCTCCGCACAAGACGAAAGAATAACGCATTGCTCACTGGCAAATCTTGCGGTGTTGCCGAAGAATAAGAAGGGCGCTGGTGAGCCGACCGAGTCCGGCGCTTGGCGAGGTGAGCAATGGGCGCATGGGCAGATCCCCTGACGTTCGGGGCCAATTTGTGGCTGATCATCGGCGGGCTGGTGCTGGCGGTGTTTGTGCTTCTGGCTCTGCTGGGGCTGTGGGTGCTGGCGAAGATTCTGGTCTGGCGGGGGCGGCGCTGGCATGCCGAGCGCCAGGCCCGCGGGCGCAAGTACGGCCCCGACGGCAAGCCGCTGCCGCCTTCGGCCGCCGGACTGTGCGATCGTTGTGAGCGGGCGTTCGAGATGGTGTACTATATGCCTTCGGGGGGCCGCCTTTGCCCAAGCTGCTACGAGGCGCTGCATCGCAGCGCGGCCGGCGGAACGTGAGGATTGGCGATGGCCGACAAGCCTTCGATGGACACGAAGCTGTACGCCGACGAGCAGGGCCGCCCGCTGAGCATGCAGGACCTGTTGGCGTGGTTCGCCAAGCACGGGACCATGCGCGTGTCGGACCTTCATCTGAAGGTCGGTTGCCCGCCCGTGTACCGGGTGGACGGCAGGTTAAAGAAGATGAAGGGCCCGCCGCTGGAGGAGCAGACCGTCGCGGCCATGGCGGCCGCCCTGCTCAGCGAGGTGGAGTTGGCGGCCCTCCAGCGACACCGCGCGGTGGACAGCTCCTACGTGACCGAGGCCATGCAGTTCCGCCTCAACTGTTTTTACGAGAACGACGGGCTGGCGGTGGCCATCCGCGCCCTGGAGCCCCACCCCATTCCGGTCGAGCAGATCGGCTTTCCGAACAACGCCTGGCTGGACATCGTCAACAAGCAGTGGGGGCTGGTGATGGTGACCGGCATCACCGGGGCGGGCAAGTCGACGACCATCGCCTCGTTGATCGAGCGCATCGCCGACACCCGAGCGTGCCGGATCATCACCCTGGAAGACCCCATCGAGTACCGACTGGCCGGCAAGCTGGCGGTCATCTCCCAGAGGGAGGTCGGCCGGGACGTGCCCAGCTTCGGCCGCGGGCTGCGCGACTGCCTCCGCGAGGACCCCGACGTCATCTTCGTGGGCGAGATGCGCGACCGGGAATCGGCCACCTGGACGCTGACGGCGGCCGAGACCGGGCACCTGGTCTTTTCGACGCTGCACACCCGCGACGCCCGCGGCTCCATCACCCGCGTCCTGGACATGTTCCCTTCCAGCCAGCAGGACGAGGTGGCCGGCCAGTTGTCGCTGGGCTTGAGCCACATCATCTCCCAGAAGCTCCTCCCCCGCGCCGACGGCCAGGGCCGCGTGGTGGCCATGGAAATCCTCAACAACACCTACGCCGTCTCCAACCTCATCCGCTTGCGCAAGATGGAGCAGGTGTACACGCAGCTGCAAACCAAGATCAAGGACGTCCCCGAGGAGCGAATGCTGCCGCTGGAACGCTCGCTGGCCATGCTGGTCCAGGCCGGCAAGGTCACCGCCCTGGAGGCCGAGAAGTGGGCCAACCACCCCACCGTGTTCCTGGAGGAGATGCAGTTCGTCGGAAGGGCGGCCCAGTGACGCCGCCGCCGAGGTGCCCATCGCCATCGGTGCCGCCCGGGCCCTATCTGGCGGGACGGATCCACACCGGGCTGGACCAGGCCATCTGACCGTCGGCCTGGACGACGCGGAGGTAGTAATAGTGCTCGCGGCTGGGCGGGTCGGGGTCCTGCCATGCGAGGTTCGCATCCGCGCCGTCGCCGGCCTGGAGGAAAGCAACCTTTCCGTCCTTGATGATCTCGAGGCGCTCGATGGGCTCGAGCGCGTGCACTTCAGCGCGGCATAAGACCTTCTGTGCGGTGCCGGCCGAGCCCATGGGTAGCCCGGCAGCCTCGAAGTCCAGCAGGATCCGGGCGCCCGTCGTCGCGTAGGTTCGCCGGTTGCGGAGGGCCCGGATCAGGCAACTGCGGTCCAAGTCGGCCATCACCGCCGCCGTCATGCCGCAGCGGTAGGGCAGACCGGCCGCGAAAGTGTGGGTCGTGGTGCCTTGGCCGGTGGGGTCCTCGCAGGTGAAGCCGGCGCGGCCCTCATGGCAGTCGCCCCCGCCGGTGAAGCCCAGCTTGGCCCCGGCGGCCAGCAGCTCGTTGGCGCTCATGGTGCCTTCGACGTTTCCGGCCCGGACCCGCAGCGGGGCCAGTGGGCTTTGGCGGTCGTCGCTGGCGCCCCACATGGAATAAATCTCCACGAAGCGCTCCACGTCGGGGTCGTGGAATTCCCAGCCGATGCCGTGCGCCAGCGGCGCGTGCGGCCC
>LJUF01000098.1 GCA_001303665.1 Phycisphaerae bacterium SM23_33
CTCGGCATCCCCTCCGTCGAAGGCCTCATCCGAAACCGCTACCTCGGCCGCACCTTCATCGAGCCCGGCGCCACCCGCCGCGAGACCGCCGCCCGAAAGTACGCCGCCCTGCCCTCCGTGCTCGAAGGCAAACGCGTCTTCCTCGTGGAAGACTCCATCGTCCGCGCCACCACGCTGGCCTCGCTGACCGACCAGCTCCGCCGCCGAGGCCGGGCCAGGGAAATTCACGTCCGCGTCGCCTGCCCGCCCATCGTCGCCCCGTGCTTCTACGGCATCGACATGTCCACCCTGGGCGAGCTGTTCGCCCCGCATCACGTGGGCCCGGGCTACCGTGGCCGCCTGAACGAGCCCACCGCCGCCAGGATGGCCAAGGTCCTGGGCGTGGACAGCCTGCGATACCTCTCCGTGGACGACCTGGGAGAGTGCATTGGCATCGCCCAGCCGCGGCTGTGCCTGGCCTGCGTCACCGGCCGCTACCCCACCGCCTGGGGCCGCCGCCTCATCCGCCGGGCCAGGCGAAAGCATCGCCTCGGCCGAGAGCCCGCCCGAACCTATCAGTGACCCGCCGGCCGCTGCGCGTCCCAAAGCCGTCCCCGGAACCCCACGCGGGACGCGGCGGGCGATGAACCGTCAACCTACTGCATTGTCAAGATTGAAACAGTGGGTGACGGCCACGTCCTACTGCATCCGACACAGAGGCGCAGAGGTAATGCTACCAATAACTTGCGCCTATCTTCTCTGTGTCTCCGGGTCTCTGTGTCGCATCCGGTGGCACGCCGATTCAAGCTTGACAGACTGCTACCTTGCCCGCGAGTATCTCAGCAGCACGCTGCCTGGCCGGTCGGGAATGCGGACCGTCATGCCGGCCAGCTTGCTTCCGCTCATGCTGCGGGGCCGAGGCGCCCGGAAGGTGCTCGCCAGGCTCACCCTGTACCTCGCCCCGGCCTTGATGCCTTTCAGCCGCACCTGCATGCTCTCGAACGGGCTGCGGTGGCGGCGGAAGAACAGGGCGAAGCCGGCGTCCAGGTCCGGGCGGTGAAGCTGGTAGGCGCACCAGTCGTGAAAGGACGCCGTCAGCGGCAGCAGCAGGTGGAAGTCGCCCGGGAAGAACTCTCGCAGGCTGCGCCACTCCGCGATGGCGGCCTTGGCTTGCCGGCTGGGGAACTTCGGCCAATGCACCAGTTGGCCGCGGGCCAGCAGGTCGGCGTGCGTCAGGGCGGGCAGGTCGGCGTCGCCCGGGAAATCCTGCGGAGGGATGTGCGGCCCGAAGACAAAGCCGCCGAGCATGGCGCTGCGGGCGGCGTACGGGGTGAAGGACCACAGCCCGCCGGCGAACAGCGGCACCCATCGCGCCAGGCCGGCCTTGATGCACTGGCTGCCCACGTGCAGCCCCGCCCCCCAGGGCAGCCCCACCACGTCCAGGAAGTCGCTGGGCCACAGCGGCAGTGACCGCCGCAGCGTCTCCAGGTCGATCCTCCGCCCGCCCGAGGCACAGTTGTCGATGGCCAGGCCGGGGAACCGCCCCCGCAGCTCGTCCCAGAAGGCGTAGTGCCCCTCGATGTAGCGGATCTCGGTCATGCCCACGCGGTCCGGGCCGTCGGCCGCCTGCCAGTACGGCAGCGGGTCGAAGTTGAAGTCTTCCCGGTACACGTCCACGCCGGATTCGGCGATGATCTCCGAGAAGACCTCCAGCATGTGCCCGCGGGCCCGCGGATTGCCGAAGTCCAGCAGCGCCTGGCTGGAATCCTGCGGGCAGCGCAGGATGTAGTCGGGATGCTCTCGCGCCAGGTCGGAGTCCTGCCGGACCCGCGCCGGCTCGAACCACAGCACGAACTTCATGCCCCGGGCGTGGGCGGCGTCGGCGATGGGCTTCAGCCCGCGCGGGTAGCGCCGGCGATTGATCGTCCAGTTGCCGACCTCCTCCCACCACGAGCGCCCCTGCCCGTACCAGCAGGCGTCGATCCAGTAGGCCGTCGCGCCCAGCGCCGCGGCCTTGGGCAGGGCCGCCAGCTCCACCTGCTCGCTCATGTCCCCGGTGAGGTAATAGTAGGACTGGAGGCAGTGGGCCACCGGCGGCAGGAACAGCTCGCCCCCGACCCGCGGCAGGTAGTGGCCGAGCAGCAGCCGGCGAAGCAGATTGTTGCCTGCCTCCGGATCGTCCGCATGGTAGTTGATCACCAGGATCCGCGGGGTTCGGACCTTCTCGCCCGGGCGCAGCCGCAGGTGCGTCTTCTGCATGCCGGCGGTCAGCCGCAAGTGCCGGCCCTCGCGCTGCACCGTCGCCTGCCACTGCCCCGACCAGCCGACCCCCAGCACCACGCCCCCGTCGCGGTGGAAGAGGTTCATGAAGGGCAGCACGCCGTTGGACGACCGCCCGCCGACGGGCGACAGGCTGCACTGCCCCTTGGGGCCGAGCCGCTGCGTCATGGGCAGGAAGTCGTCCATCTCGCACCGGCTGCCCTTGGCGTAATGCAGGTAGGCGTTCTCGCCGGCCTTGACCGCGAACGTCACGTCCAAGGGAAGGATGTCCTGGAGGATGGGCGTGTCGGCGCCGCCCAGGTTCTCCAGCTCCACCACCCAGTCCAGGGCGTCGAAGCCGTTGAACTTGCGGACCGTCGCCGTGACCTTCAGGCCGCCCGGCGGCTCGGTATACACGTGCCGCGCCGCCCTGCCGCCCTCGGCCGGCAGCCTTTCCTGGCTGTGCCGCCAGGACCCCAGGAAATCGCCCGAATCCCGCTCACCGTAGCGAAAGGACACCGGTGGCCGAGTCGCACTCCACGTCAGACGCCGCATGATCCGCTCCTTCCTCGACGACGCCGCGAAGCCTGCACGGCGCACCGGCATGATAGCCGCGCTTCCTGGCGTCCGCCAGCTCTCGGCAGGGCGCCAGCGCCGGCGACGTCTCGCCAATCGTAGAGCCTGAAGTTCTGCCTGCCGCCGGCGTTGGCTCCATACTTGGGTCTCGGGACGAACTCTGCAATCCGTTGCCATTGCTCGTTCGTCAGGTCCATGCCCTACTCGTCGGGCATCGACAAACTCCCACTTTCAGATTCTTGAGATGGGTCCTGATCTCCCTGCGCCATCGAGATTCGGACGCCGCCGGCCTCTCCCTGAAAACCCGACAAGCACCAAAGACTGTGCCTTCCGGGAACTTTCCGGCAGTTGGAATCGTCCAAGGGATTGAGAGCGTGACAATAACGATGCCTCTTTGGGAGAACACACATGAGAACGTCGAACCGAATTCTCTTGACGGTGGTGGTCGTTGGGCTGGCTTCGGCCGCGGCGTGGGCTGACGGGATGATCGTGCCTGTTCGTCCCGACCTCCGTGTCAGCGGCGCCTGGGCGGTCAAGTACCATCACGTCAACATCATCGTCCGCGACCAAGTGGCCTCCGTCAGCATCGACCAGGAATTCGTCAACACCGGCAGCGGGATGATCGAGGTGGAGTATCTCTTTCCCGTCCCGCCGGAGGCGGCCATCGACTCCATGACCCTGGTGGTCAACGGCAAGGAGTACGCCGCCGTGCTGTATAAGGCCGACGAGGCCCGGAAGATCTACGAGGAAATTGTCCGCATAAAGAAGGACCCGGCGCTGCTGGAATACGCCGGTTTCGGGCTGTACCGGACGCGCGCCTTTCCTTTGCAGCCGGGCAAGCCCGCCAAGGTGATCGTCACCTACAAGAACCTGTGCAAGAAGGACCGCGGCCTGGTCGAGGTGTGGTACCCGCTGAACACCGAGAAGTTCTCGGCCAAGCCCATTGAGGACTTGGAGGTGAAGGTCGACATCAAGTCGAAGGCGGACATCACGGCGGTGTATTCCCCCAGCCACGACCTGGTGGTGGATCGCAAGGGCGCGCGGCAGGTGATCGCGACCTATGCGGCGAAGAACGAGCTGCCGGCGACGGACTTCCAGGTCTTCTACCAGGCGGCCGACGAGGCGGTTGGCGCGGCCCTGCTGACCTACCAGCCGCAGGCCAGCACGTACGGCTATTTCATGCTGCTGGTCAGCCCGAACGTGCGGACGGCCAGCCAGAGCGTCATGCCCAAGGACATCGTGCTGGTCTTCGACCACAGCGGGTCGATGAGCGGCAGGCTCCTGGAGCAGGCCAAGGCCGCCCTCCGCTACGTGCTGAAGAATCTCAACCGCGGCGACCGCTTCAACGTGGTCTCGTACAGCGACTCGATGGACACGTTCTTCGACGGCTTGGTGCCGGCGGAAGCCAAGAACGTCGAGGAGGCGCTGGACCGGGTGGATCGCATAGAGGCCACCGGAGGGACCAACATCGACGAGGCCCTGACCCTGGCGATGAAGATCGTGGCGGGCCAGCAGGGCCAAGCCGCCGGCCGGCCGAAGTACATACTGTTCATGACCGACGGCCAGCCCACCATCGGAAGGACCGAGGTGGCTGACATTCTCGACGACGTCCGCAAGGCCAACTCGGACCAGGCCAGGCTCTTGGCCTTCGGCGTCGGCTACGACGTCAACACGCACCTGCTGGACAAGCTCGCCGAGCAGAACAACGGCAAGAGCGACTACGTCAAGCCCAAAGAGCCCGTCGATGCGAAGATCTCCTCGCTCTACGCCAAGATCAAGAGCCCGGTCATGACCAATCTGAAGCTGGACCTGAGGGGGATTCGATTCACGGACATGTACCCTCGCCGGATCGCCGACTTGTTCGAAGGCGACCAACTCGTCCTGTTGGGGCGGTACGACCTGCCCGAGCCGGCGGCGCTGGCCAAGACCGAGGACGGCTATCACAGTCAACTGGTCGTGACCGGCGTGTACGAGGGGAAGGAGAAGGCATTCGAATACCCGGTGACCGTGCGGCCGGCGGGCAGGGACAGCCGATATGAGTTCGTGCCCAAGCTGTGGGCCATTCGGCGGGTCGGGTTCCTGCTGGACGAAATGCAATTGCACGGCCGGAGCAAGGAACTGATGGATGAGCTGATCCGGCTGAGCAAGGAATACGGCATCATCACGCCCTACACGAGTTTCCTGGCCGATGAGCGCGTGGCGATGAAGGATAGCGCCGGTCACAAGCGCGCCCTGGCGCTGGCTGCCCAGGAACAGGGCAGGGAGGTGGCGGGGCGCGGCGGGCAGATGGACGCGAAGGTGCGCCAGGCGTTGCGAGAGGCCGAGAACCTGGCCGCGCCCGCGGGGACCAGGCCGGCGGAGGGCGCCGTGGTCTTCGGAAACAGCAGCGCCGAAAAATACGACAAGGGCGAGGCCGAGGTGGCCCGCAACGTCCGGCAGGTGGGCAACCAGGCGATCTACGGCAGAGGCAATGTCTGGGTCGCTGCCAACGCCGCCCACGTGGACCCCGAGCGAGACAAGGACAAGATCAGGGAAGTGCAGCAATTCTCCAGGGAGTATTTCGACTTGGTCCGCGCCAACACCGTGGCAGAAAACCAGGTCCTCAGCCAGCAGCGGCCGAACGAAGAACTGATCATCTCCCTTCGCGGCCAGGTGTACCGCATCAGGTAGGCAGCCATGCGGAGGCCCCGGATGAGTATCCACAGCACGTGCCGGGCGACGTTCGGGAACTGCTGGTCGCCGGTCATGCTCCGGTGAAGGCACTTCGGAAAGGGATCGGTCATGGGCAAGACGTGGTGGTGGGCAATGGTGCTGGCGGCGGGCATCGCGACGGCGGCGACGGGACAGACCCCGCCGCAGCCGGCCGGACCGGTGGCTGAAATGACGAAGGCCCGCCAGCAGGCCCGGCAAAGGGGTCTGGACTGGCTGAGCAAGAATCAGGCAAAGGACGGCTCATGGGGCAAGCAATACAGCATTGCTGTGACCTCGCTGACCTGCCTGTCCTGCTTGTCGGCCTCGGACGAACCTTTCGCCGGTGAGGGCGGCAAGGCGCTGGTCCACGGGCTGGAATTCCTCATGGCCCAGCAGAAGGCCGGCAAGTTCAACCAGCAGGGCCACACATGGATTCACGGGCAGGGCTTCGCCACGCTGGCGCTGTCGGAAGTCTATGGCCGCAGCCTCTTCTGCAAGACCCGGCCTGACCTGGACATGAACAAGGTCCGCGCCGTTGTCGCGGCCGCCGTGAAGGTCATCGCCGACAACCAGTCCGACTCCGGCGGCTGGTGGTACACCCCCGGCGGCAAAACCCAGCACGAGGGCTCCACCACCGTGACGGCCGTGCAGGCCCTGGTCTCGGCCGCCAACTTCGGGATCGAGATCAACGAGGACGTGCTCGAGAAAGGGTTCGAGTACCTCAAGAAGTGCCAGAACAGGGACGGCGGCTTCGATTACCTGATGGACAACAGCCCGGATACGGCCAGCATGAAGGAAGGCACGGCCGCCGACGTGGCCACGCTGGCTCTGATGAAGAAATTCGACCACGCCGTGATGATGAACGCCTGCAAGTTCCTCCGCAGGATCACCCCGGCCGTCATCAGCCACGAGCGATTCCCCTATTACGGCCACTTCTATGGCTGCATGGGCATGAAACTGCTCGCCGAGGAGATGAAGACGCTCCGCGAAGGGGCGGACGAATACGCCGCCGCCGCTTACAAGGACGTCCTCTCCTGGCAGCAGCAGGACGGCTCTTGGCCCCTCAAGGGCTGGATTGTGTCGAGCGCGCAGGAGACACCGGCCTACTCGACGGCCTTCGCCACGCTGCTGCTGTCGATTCCCGAAGCCCGGCTGAGCATATTCAACCGCAAGCCCGCGGCGTTGCCCGAGAGCGAGCAGAAGGGCCGCAAGTGAGTCAGGAATGTGGGCTCGTCAGCTCGTCCTGCCGGCGGGCCGGCCGATCCGGGGATGTCGGGGCGGCGTCCAATGGTCCTACGTCAAGCACTTCCGTCGTGCCGGGGCGCGGGGAGTTGGCCGGCATTCATATCGCACCGGGTCGCGTTTGACCAGCCTGGGTCCGACGCGTCCGAAGGGGTTGCGGAGGGTCTGGCGGCCCAATGACCGACGCCTCCGTGAGAAAGAATTCGCCGTTCTCCGCGAACTCCGTGATCCCTGCCCCGATGGGGTCTGCGGTGAACCGCAGTGCGGCAGGCCCGCTGTGAGCTTGGCAACGACTTGCTGATGGGTGGCCCCGGAACCACTCCGTGGCCCGCAAGTTCCGTCAGCTTCGAGAGGTGTGGGGGCCGCGACCTGCACCGCCGTCCAAACACTCCTGCGGGCTGCTCACTCGTCGAGGTTCAGCTTCTTGTTGAGCCTGTCAACGTCGTAATCCTGCTCGTACCACTGCTGGAAGCTCCGACCGTTGGCCTCGTCGCGGTAGGCGTCGAACAGCCTGTCCAAAGGCGTATCCCGCTTCACGTGTCCGTGCCACACGGAGAAGCTCTCCAGCGCGTCGTCGAGAGGATCCTTCAGAACGACCAGCCTGTAGACAACCGCGCCGAAGCCGGTGCGATCGGCCCCGCCGCGGCAGTGCATCAGCAGGGGGTGCTTGGCGGTCTTGAAGATCCGGATCAGGTCGCCGAGCTGCTCCCGCGTCGGCAACCGACCCATGCTCAAACGAACGGAGTAGAAGTCGATGCCGTGCTTCTGCGCGAAGGCAAGTTCGGTGTCGTACCAGTCCTTCCCGGCGTTGGGGCCGCGCAGGTTCACGATGGCCTTGATCTTGTCGTTCTCGAGAAGTTCGGCCAGCTCATCCTCGTCCGGCTGCGACATGCGGATCACGTCGTGGGCGACGTAGCCCTTGTTGTCGAACGGGCCGTATCCGCAGCCGCCGGCGGCGACAAGCAGCGGCAGCCCCCAGACCAGCAGGCGTCTTGAGGTGCCTCTCATTCTCACGCTCCGGTCGGCGAGGTGCTTGTGGAAGGTCGACATTCCCTCGGGTCGTATTCCGTGGACGGTCCGTCACGGACAATTATAGGCGACAGGCCGGCGCCCGGCCGGGTGGGCCGCGAGCCCGACACAACCCGCGTGCGCAAGGAAGCGTGCAGCGCCACAAACGTGCAGGCCCCAGCCCCCGTAGCACAGGACGGCAAGGTCATCCCCACCCCGAACCTTTGCCTGGCCTCCGTCCCGCGCGGGACAAAGGGGACATTCTACTTTTTTCGCCGTTTTCGCGGCCGGCCACCCTTCTTCGGGCGCAGCACCCGCCCCAGCAGACGTTCCATCCGAGCGATGAAGCCGTCGCTGCCGACGGGCCGCGCGGGCCGCTTCTACAGCCGAAACGGTAGCACCGACGCATCGAGAAAGCAACAATTGAACTGCCGGTTCCCGATTCCCGGCTCCCCCTTCCTGGTTCCCCGCTCCTGGTTCCCGGTTCCCGCTTCCGGTGGGCGCGGCCGCTGTGAGCTTGACAATGACTTGCTCATGCACGCCCCCAGAACTCCAGCCATCCCGTAACGGCTGCCAGAACAAATGTCCAAGGTCTCTTGGGATGGGGCATTGTAGCCAATGTGCGGCCTCTGGGAAGCCTTCGACGCCTGCGGAATCGCTGGCGAGGTCTGCGGCGCCTTGCACAAACGAACAGGCCTTCGTAGGATGCGGCCTTGTGCGAGCGGACGTCGCCGATGAACATCCTCTTCGTCCACACGGATCAGCAGCGACGGGATTCGCTGCGGTGCTACGGCAACAGTGAGGGCCGGACTCCGACCTTCGACCGCCTGGCGGCCCAGGGCATTGTCTTCGACAACGCCTTCACACCCGTGCCGCTGTGTGGCCCGGCGCGGGCGTCGCTGCTGACGGGCCTGCGGCCGATCCATCACGGGATTCTCTTCAACGTCGAGTCCGGCTGCGTGGCTGGGCGTGACTTCGCCGGGCGGCCGGAGGGTTTCGGCCAGCGGCTGCGAGATCGGGCCTACCGCTGCGCCCACGTGGGCAAGTGGCACATCGGGACGGAGTTGACGCCTGCCGACTGCGGCTTCGAAGGGGTCTACTACGCCGGGTACGGCTACCCCGAGGCTCATCCGCACTACCTGGAATACCTCAGTGGCCTCGGCCTGCCGGGCTTTATCCTGCGCCAGCAGTGCCACAGCGACGGGTTGCCAGGTCGGAAGGGCTTCCTGCTGACGGCGGTGCAAGAGGGTGGCGTGGAGGCGTCGGTGCCATACTACTTGGCCGAGCAGGCCATCGCCGCGATTCGCCGCGCGGTCCAGGCTGGCCGGAACTTCTTCGTGGCCGTGAACTTCTGGGGTCCGCACGCGCCCTACATTCTGCCCGAGCCGTATGCGCGGATGCACGATCCTGCCGCGGTGGCCCCGCCCGAAACAAGCTCCGAAGATCTCGCCGGCAAGCCCCGTCTGCACCAGGACTACGCTCGGTATTGGGGGGTGGACGGCTTCGACGCCAGCCGCTGGGCCGAACTCGTCGCCGCCTGCTATGGGTACATCTCGCTGATCGACGCGCAGGTGGGGCGACTGCTGGCGTGCCTGGAGGACGTCGGCGTCGCCGGTGAAACGGCCGTGATCTTCACCACCGATCACGGCGGGATGGTCGGCTCGCACGGGCTGATGGACAAGGGGCCGTTCCTGTACGATCCGCTCTGCCGCGTTCCGCTGATCGTCCGCCTGCCCGGCGGCCGCGGCGGCGGCACGCACGACGAACACATCGTCTACAACATGGACCTGATGCCCACCTTCCTCGAGCTGGCCGGCGCCGACGTTCCCGAGCGGCTGGACTCGGCTTCGTTGCTGCCGCTGTGCACCGGCCACGATGGCGGCTTCCCTAAACGACGGGCGGCGTTCAGCGAGTACCACGGCCACCAGGTTCCCGCGTTCGGGCGAATGGTCCGTACAGAGCAGCACAAATACGTCTTCAACGGATGCGGGCTCGACGAGCTGTACGACCTGAGGTTGGACCCGTTGGAACGGCGTAACCTCATCGGCGACCCCGCCGCTCGTGAACCGCTGGCTGAGTTGCGGGCGATGCTGGCCGAGCACCTCCGCGGGCAGCAGGACCCCGTCCTGCGATTTTACCTCGGCACGCGGATGCGAGGGGATGAGCCGACATCACAGCGCGGCCCTTCACAGCGCCCCCAGAGAAAGCCAGAACCAGAATGAGCAGAGAGGAATGGCTCGAAGGGCTCTGGAAACATGGGAAACATGGGGACGTTACCCTGGTTTTCGAGTTCATTTCTTGTGTTTCCGTGGCCGGCCACCCTTCTTCGGGCGCAGCGCCCGGCCCAGCA
>LJUF01000320.1 GCA_001303665.1 Phycisphaerae bacterium SM23_33
CGCCAGGCGTAGCGGCCGGCACCGTCGAAGACGACGGTCAGGCCGGGCTTGCCCTCGGCCTCGGGGACGGTCACGACCGACCAGCCCGCCCCGCGGGCCTTTTCGATCAGCGCCCGGGCGGCCGGGTCAATCCTGCCCGACGCGGCGCCCTTGGCGGGCCTGGCCTCGGCCTCCAGCACGGCCTGGATGTCCGCCCAGGTGGTGTTCATGCCGTCGGCGTAGGCCGGCAGGTCGCTGAAGACGCGGTACTGGCCGGTGAACGAAGGCCGCTGGTACAGCACGTTCCGCCGCCAGTAGCCGGTCCGCAGGCGGGATTCCAGGTCCCCGGCGACGTACGAATA
Source organism: Phycisphaerae bacterium SM23_33 (assembly GCA_001303665.1). Classification (GTDB taxonomy): domain Bacteria; phylum Planctomycetota; class Phycisphaerae; order SM23-33; family SM23-33; genus SM23-33. The sequence goes on from LJUF01000320.1 coordinate 342, forward strand.
AGTCTCCCCGCCAAGCCGCAGCTTGCCGGCGATCTCACCGCCCCATTCCCAGCCGGGTAGCCCCGGCTCCAGCGCCGACCTGGCCCCGCTGGGAGGTCGCCGCAGCCCTGACTGCAAGTTCCATTTCAGACCGGCGATCGTCTCTGAGAATTTCCGTGCGCCCCTGATGTCGGCCAAGCTGAACAGCCTCTCGGAGCCCGCTTCGTCGGCCTTGAGGAACCCGGCCAGCCCTGTTGCCCATCTTCCGCCCAGTCTGCCGCGGCCGCTGGCCTGGAGGCCTCGGACCAGCTCGTCGGGGCTAAACAACTCCCCGCTGACGGGACGGCTGGCCGGAAAGAGCGCCCTGAGCTCCTTGATCACCGTGCTGGCATCCATGTTCCGGAACTCGTAGAGTCGCCCCCCCACCACGGGTGCGGCCCACTCTACCAGCCCATCGCCATCAATGTCGGAACTGAGCAGCCTGCCGTTCCGGATGAAGCCCCAAGGCTTGCCGTGGCTGAGGCGATGGACGAATCCGCCGCCTCCGCCCCCTGACACGCCCAACCCGCCACTCACGTCGTACGGCACGGCGTAGGCGCTGGTGAGCAGTTGCCAGGCGGTCAGGCTTCCCCCGCCGCTGTAATAGCCCGGGTCGTTGGGCCAGCGCAGAAGCTGCGGAGGCACACGAACCCAGATGGCGTTCAGCACCTGCTCGGCCGTCGGCTTGGTTTTCTCGGCCTCGGCTTCGGTCGGGGTCCGCCGGCCGGGCCAGCGGGGATCCGGCTCGTGCACCACGGGGATCTGATTGGGGGCCGGGTACAGGGCCCAGTGGTCCTTCCGCCCGCGGTCCACCTTGTACTGCTGGTACATCTGCTCGTTCTCCAGCACCAGCAGCGAGGTGAACGGGCTCATGACGTACATGGCCTTGCTCAGGGCGATGACCTCCTGGCGGTTCTTGTCGGCGTCGGCCGCCAGCAGCCGGTCAATCTGGAGCTTGGCCCAGAAGCGCGGCAGGTAATCCGCCCCGCCGGCGACCTCCTGGACGGCGATCTGCCGCGAGTAAGGTTTGCCGTCCAGCGTGCCGGTGACGGTCACCGCCGCCGGCAGCATGACCTCGCGGTCGAACCGGGCCACGGCGCACAGCTCCTCCCCCTGGGCGATGGAATCAGTAAAGCACAGGAATTCGCCCTTGGCCGGCTCGCTGGTCACCTTGACGTTCAGCAGCCTGGGCGTGTTCAACGTCGAGACCAGCTCGAAGGCCCGCCAGTTGACGTTCTCGTCGGGGTTGACGTGGGTGAAGTATCCGCCGGTCTGGGCGGCGGCCTCTTTCATGAAGCTGCGCGACCAGCGTTTGCCCACGCCCACGCCGACGTATCGCGCCCCGGCCGGCATGAGCTTGACCAGCCGGTCGGTCTGGCGCTCGCCGATGACGGGGATGGCGGTGCCGACGTGCACCAGGTACGGGTCGCGGGCCTCGCGCAGCACCGGCCCGGCCGCCGTCAGGGCACCTTCCAGGTCCAGCGCGCCCACCAGGTGGGACTTTTCCAGGAACTCCGCCGCCGCGGCGACGTTGGCGGGCGAGGCCGGCTGGGGCGACTCGGCCCAGGTCCGCACGTGGGTGCCGGCGGTCAGGATGGTGAAGCGGTCGTCGTGCTCGGCGTGCTCCAGCAGGGTCCGCACGGCGTCCACCTGGGCCCGGGCCAGCAGCGGGTCGCGGTCGCCGGAGGACTCGAACAGGAACACCCAGTCGCGGCCCGGCCGCTCCTGGCCTTCGGCGACCTTCAGCTCCGGGCGGTAGCGCAGCATCAGGTAGCGGTGTGCCTCGTGCTCGGCCGAGGAGAAGCGCTCGAAGTCCCTGGCCTGGGCCAGCGGGTCCTTGTCGAACAGGTGCAGCACCACGTCGGCGTCGGGCTTGACGTTCTTGCGGCTGATGTCCACCAGCAGGTCGGGGCCTTGCCTGGTGGTCTTGGGTTCGTGGGTGAGGCAGGCGCAGCCCAGCTCGGCCCCGCCCTTGACCCGGGCGTGGAAGGACCACTCACCGACCAGCGGCATGTTGTGCCCGCCGGGGAAGCGGTACTCCGTCCGCCCGTACAGCCCTTCCAGCCTCTGCGTGTAGCTCAGGATGATCCGCTTTTCCTGCCGGGCCTCCAGCGGGAAGACCCGCATCTTGAAGGTGTTCCCGTCCACCCACTCCAGCAGGGCCGGGTCCCTCTGGGTGTACATGATGGTCTCGAAGACGTAGCGGGCGTGCTCGCGCTCGGCCATGCCGCCTTCCATGAGCTTGCCGTTGACGTACATGGCCAGCCGGGAGATGGACGCGTCCGGCGGCAGCGGGAAGTAGAACGTCCCCTCCAGCCGCGAGTTCATGTGGTTGAAGTAGGTCTGGTCAATGGTGGTGCGGGCGAAGCCGTCCTCGATGTGCACGTCCACGTGGTAGTTTCGCAGGCTGAGGCGGGCCTCCTGGCCCTGCGGGTCCACGGCGATCAGGGCCCCGCCGGTGAACTTGCTTTCGGGCACCAGGGGCGATTCGGACGCGGCCACCAAGTCCTTGGTCCATTCCAGCATGTGCGAGGCCCGGGGGGCGGCGGTGAGCTTGTCGGGGCGGCCGCCCTCGCCGCAGCTAAGCTTAGCCGCTCACCCCGACCTCGCCCTGGGTGACGGCCACGTTCGTGCCGGTGGAGTCCACGCGGACCGCGAACCGCGTCCCCAATGCCGAGACGGTGCGGGTCGCCGTGCTGACGGTGAAGGTGCCGCCGGGGCGGTCCGGCTTGGGCGGCGCCACCTCGACGTACACCTCACCCTGCGCCAGCCGCACGTGTCGCGCGGCCTCCACCTGCAAGCTCGTGCTGCGGTTGACGTACAGCACCGAGCCGTCCGGAAGGACGACCCGCCGGCGCTGGTCGGCCTGGGTCTCGATCCGGCTGCCGACGGCTACCGGCTGGACCGGCTCTGCCGGCGGCCGGGGGCGCGCCGTCAGGCCTTCCTTGTCCACCAGGTAGCGAGGCAGGGCGGCGCTGACCGACGCCGTCGGCCGCTCGCCGGACTCCATGACGTATTCGCCGGGCCGCGGACCCTCTTTCATCGCCCCGCGCAAGAGGATTCCCAGGGCGACGATGGCGGCGGCCGCAGCCGCCGCCCATATCAGCACGCCGGGCAAGGTCAGGCGAGGCCTGGCGGCCTCGCGCCTGAGCCTGGCGGCCGAACGCATCCGTTGCCGGACCCGCTCGGCGAACGCCGGGTCCGGCACCTCCGGGTCGTAGGCCTGGCTCAGCAGCCGCTGGACGTTCTGGTCACCTACGCTGGGCTGGTCGGCGCCGGCGTCGGGTGAGTCAGGATTGGGCGTCATGGCATGTTCTCCTGCTTGATGAAGCTTCAGGTGCTGGTTTCCAGCTCGAGGTTCCCCGCCAGGGCCAGGAAGGCCGTGCGGAAGGCCTTCCGCGCCCGGCTCAACAGCGATTCGACGGCCTTGTCGGAGGTTTTCCAGGCCTTGGCGATCTCGCGGACGCTACGGCCCAGGACGTACTTGTCCTCCAGCGCCCGGCCGTACTGGGGCGGGAGCTGGCTCATGGCGGCGTTGACCATTTCGCGGGTTTCGGCCCGGAGCAGCAGCTCCTCGGCAAAGGGCTGGCTTTCCAGCTTGGCGTATAGTGAAAGCAGTTCCTTGTCCATTTTGTTCCACAGCGCCTCCAGGCTGGCGGCGTGTTTGCGGTCGGTGAGGGCCCGGCGGATCTCGTTCCGCGCCAGTCCCGTCAGCCAGGGAAAGATGTCGCCCCCGCTGCGGGCCGGATCGTACTGATTCATCTCCCGGATGGCCCGCACCAGCGTCTCCTGCACCACGTCCTGGCAGAGATGCTCGTCGCGTCCCAGGCGGTACAGGCAGAAGCGGTACAGCGGCTCCAGCGCCGCCTCGGCCAGCAGTTCCGCCGCCTGCGTGTTCCCGGCCACGGCCTTCCTGTGCCAGTGGGCATCGAAGATCGGTTTCAAATCATGCTCTCCCCAGAATCCCTCAGCCTGTGACGCCGCCCGGTACGGATTGGGTCATCGGGCCCGACCCGGCCGGGGAGCGCAAACCCATCCGTCGTCGCGCTGCCGTACTGTTATGTCATCGCCGGGGGGAAATCCTTCGGAAAAAACCGGATTTCTCCGGCGCACAGAAAAGGCCCCGCAGGCAGAAACGGTCTCTGCCCGCGGGGCCTGACGAAGGCTCTGCTTGTCCCTTGGCACGTCGGGTCTGCGGAGCTACGTCTTGACCTGGATGCGTTTTGGCTTGGCCTGCTCGGTCTTCGGCAGGGTGATGGTCAGCACGCCGTCGTGGTAGCTGGCCTGGACCTTGTCGGCATCCACGCCGGCCGGTAGGGTCATGTCGCGGTGGAAGGAGCCGAAGCGGCGTTCCACGTGGTAGTAGCTCTCGCCCTTTTCCTCTTTGGACTCTTTCTTCTCCCCGCTGATGGTCAGGACGTTGTTCTGGACCGAGATGTCGATGTCCTCGGTCTTCAGCCCGGGGAGGTCCGCCTTGACAACCACCGCGTCGTCGTGCTCGACAATATCGAGCGCAGGCCACCACGTCTCCTGGCGCGTCCCTGCGAGAGGCCAGTCCTCGAAGAACCTGCCGAACAGGTCGTTCATCTCGTCCCGCAGCCGGTATAGCGGGCCGCCGGATCCGCCTCTGCGTCTCACGATGGCCATGGTCACACCTCCTTTCCTTGTTTTCTCTGCGAGTCTTGCGTACCGCCGCAATTATATTCCGGCGGTACTGGCTTGCTGCACGAGCTCGATGCAAGCCTCATGCCAGGAGCGAGCCGTGTGCGGTAAGGCTTTTTGGGGGTTGGGCTTGCAGGATGCAGCGGGTCCACGTTCCGGCTGCGAGACTGTCGTTTTGACACCGGCAAGCCGTCCCGCCATGCGGCGAGACCCGGCCGGGCGCCCGCGGGCGGCTGATCCTGCCTACGGCGCGGGAACCTCCGGCGGGCTGACCCGCAGCAGGATGGGCTTGTCGCGATGCTCGGCCTCGGCGGTGGGCTGGACCCCCACCGCGTAGCAGTCGCCGGCGTCGTCCCGCGTCTGGCAGCCGAACAGCCAGGCCTTGTCCGGCTGCGGCCCCTTCCGCTCCGT
>LJUF01000002.1 GCA_001303665.1 Phycisphaerae bacterium SM23_33
GCAGGCTGCCGGAGTTTGCCTCCGAGGTCGAGGCCATCCGCTCGGTAATTGACTCGCGCGGGCAGGTGGTGGACACGGCCTCGGAGACGCTGGGGCGTATCCGCCGGGAAATCGCCCTGACCCGGGAGAAGATCCACAAGGTCATCTACGGCTACCTCCGCCGGGGCGAAGTGGCGCGGATCCTCCAGAACCCCACGGTGACGCTGCACGAGGACCGGTTCGTGCTCCCGGTCAGGGCCGAGCGGCGGCACGAACTGCCGGGGGTGGTCCATCGCAGCTCCCACACCGGCGCCACCGTGTTCGTGGAGCCGAACGAGTCGGTCGAGCTGAACAACGGTCTGGTGGAGTTGCTGGACGCGGAGCGGCGGGAGATCGCCCGGCTGCTGAACGACCTGGCGATTGTGCTGGAGCGGCGGCACGGCGAAATGCTTTCGGCCCTGCGGACGCTGGGGCAGATCGACCTGATGGCGGCCAAGGCCCAGTACGCCTACCAGTTCGAGTTCACCTGTCCCCAGCTCACGGAGCGCGGCGGGCTTCAGTTGTTCCAGGCCCGCCACCCGCTGCTCATCGAGCAGGCCCACCAGCAGGAGATGCGGGGCGTGCCGGCCGGGCAGCGCCACGAGGTCGTGCCCATCGACGTGCGGCTGGGCATGGACTTCGACGTGCTGATCGTGACCGGCTCCAACACGGGCGGCAAGACGGTGGCGATGAAGACCGTCGCCCTGTTGGCGGCGATGACCCAAAGCGGGCTGCACATCCCCGCCCAGCGCGGCAGCACCATGCCGGTATTCCGGAACGTCCTCATCGACGTCGGCGACGAACAGTCGCTGCAGCAGTCGCTGTCCACCTTCGGCGGGCATATCCGCCGGGTGAACAATATCCTCCGCAAGGTCGACCGCTACAGCCTGGTGCTGCTGGACGAGCTGGGCAGCGGCACCGACCCCGACGAGGGCGGCGCCATCGGCCAGGCCGTGCTCGACGAACTGCTTCGCATCGGCTGCCTGGCCATGGTCAGCACGCACCTGAGCGTGCTGAAGGCCTACGCCATCACCCACGAGCGCGTGGACAACGCGTCGGTGGAGTTCGACACGCGGACGCTGCGGCCGACCTACCATGTCCGCATCGGCGAGCCCGGCGAAAGCCACGCCATCACGGTGGCGGCGGCGATGGGCATGCCGCGGCAGACGGTCTCGGCCGCCCGAAAGCACCTGGCCGAGCGGGACGGCACCTTCCGCCGGGCGATCCGGGCGACCCGTGCCACGCGGCGGCAGTCCGAGGAGGCGCGGTCCCGCGCCCAGCAGGCCCTGCTGGCCGCCGAAACCGCCCAGGAGACGTATGCGGAAAAGATGACGGACCTGCACCGGCTCCAGGAGCGATTCGAAAGCTGGCTGGGATCGCTGGCCGAACTGCGCACCGGCGACGAGGTGCCGGTGCCCCAGATGAGCCGAACGGGAAGGCTGGTGCGGGTGCAGTTCAACAAGCAGATCGCCGTGGTGGACGTGGACAATCTCCAGGTGGAAGTGCCGCTGGCCGAGCTCATGCCCGACCTGGGCCAGAACGGCGTTCGGCAGGAAATCGCCACGCTGCGGGACCAGATCCTGCGCCAGGCGCGCCAGGCCGAGGCCCTGCGCTCAGAGGCGGAGCGCCTCCAGAAGGAATACCAGCGTTCGCTGGCCCAGCAGGACGTCCGCCGGCGGCAGTTCGATCAGTGGCTGGCTGAGATCGGCCGGCTGAGAGTGGGGCAGACCGTTCCCGTCGCCCACCCGCCCGGAACGGGCAAAATCCTGGAACTGGACCTGCTGGCCAACCGGGCCAAGCTCCAGACACGCGATGGAACCCTCGAGCTGCCCCTCCAGGACCTGTTCCCGCAGAGCGGCCCGTTCGCCCGGCCGCGCAAGGCTGAGCAGCGCGCCCCGGCAAAGCCCAAGGACCAAAAGGACCGCCCCATCCCCCGCCGCAGCCCGGACAGCCGCTCCGCGAAGGCCGACCGCGAGGTCGTGCTGAGAACCCCGCCGGGCGAGGAGGTCTACGTGGTGCCGTTCCACAAGCGTGCCCGGCTGATCCGCTTCAACCACAACCAGACCGAGGCGGTGGTGCAAGCGGGCCCCTTCGAGATGGAAATCCCCGTCGCCGACCTTCAGCCGGTGCGGGACAAGCGGTGAATCCACCTGGGCCCGCCAAATCGGGCCTGGGGATGGCACAGCCGGCGCCACATCCGCCATCCCGGGCCCGATCAGGTCTTCACGGTGTCGAGCATGACGGCGGAGATGGGCCCGAACACCAGGATGGGCAGCCACGCCGCCAAGGCGGGGTTCAGGCTCTCATTCCGTGTCATGTAGATGAAGACGTACACAAACCCTACCATCAGCACCGTCCTTGCCGCCGAGGCTTTGATATTTCGCTCGCGCGAGAGGACGAACGGCATGGCCACCAGCAGCAGGATGACGCTGTTGAAGAAGTCCGCGAAGCGGGTGTGCCGCTCCAGCCGGGCGCGGGCCGGGTCGCGCGCCCGCGGCAGCTTCAACACCCGGTTCAGCTCGGCGGTGGACATGTACTTGAGCCATTCGGTGGACTGCCTCAGGGCCAGGCGGGCGGCGTCCAGCTCGCAGGCGTAGGTCAGCCTGCCGCCGTGCAGCGTCCACCCGAACGACTTGAAGTCGTCCCTGTACCCGAAGCTGGCCGAGGAAGCGGCCAGGCACACCACGGGCCTCGACCGCCCCAGCGTGTATTCAAAGCGGACGTCTCGGAGAAGGCCTGAGGCGAGATCGCCGGGTTTGTCGAAAGACAAGCGAGCGGCCCGAAGGGTCAGGGCCTTTTCGCCGTCCTCGGGAACATCGATGTAGTCGATGCCGCTGACCCCATTCCAGTTGATCCTGCGATTGGGGTATTTCTCGCGCTGGACGTAGTCGCAGATGTCCGCCGGCCCGAGGTTCGTGGGAACGAACTCCGTGGTTGAGGCGACCTTCGCATCTTTCAGGTGGAGGCGGCCTGGGACGGGCGGCTCGCCCGGCGCCGGCGGCTCGCCCGGGGCGAAGACCCACTCGCCGCGGTCGGGGGCGTACACGGCCGAGGGCCCGGCAATGTGGCCGGCGTAGGCCAGACGCCCGTCCCTCAGGACAATCAACGGGCACAGAAGCTGCCCCTCCGACGGGCGAAACTGGCGTGAATACCAGACGCTGTCATGGCAGTCGGTGACCGGGCGGAGATGGGAGGCTTCCTTGCCCTCGATATCGTCGCGGCTGCGCACAAGCCGGTGTTCGTTTGGCGGGATCAGCAGCTCCGTGTCGATGATGACCAGCACGTTCAAGCTGATGGCGCAGGCGATGATCGGCAGCAGCACCCGGTGGAGGCTGACGCCGCTGGCCAGAACGGCCGTCAACTCGTTGGTGTGGTTCATCCGCGCCAGCGTGAAAGCCGCCGCGGTGACGATAATCAGCCCGCCCAGATCCCGGAAATACACCAGCGACTGGTAGCCGTAGTACGTGGAGATCTCACTGACCACCACCTTGAAGCTCTTTTCCTCCTCGCCCTCCTTCCTCTTGGTGAACTCGTCCATGTTGATGAACAGGTCGGTCACGACGCGCAGGGACATCATCACCGCGAAGAACAGCACGGCGCTGATGAGGAAGTTCCTGACGATGTATCGGTCGAGCGTCTTCATATCAATCTTACCGCCTCATGGGCACGGCATAGATGTACAGGCTCACCAGCGCCAGGGCCGCCACTCCGCTCCAAATGGAGGCCACGCCATACACCGAGGGCACGCCGGGATTGGCGATCAGCTCCTTGCCCATCAGCAGCATCACGATCACGGCGGTGGCCGGAATCGCGCTGATGACGAAGGCCACCAGCATCTGCCCGCCGCGCAGCACCAACCCCAGGGCCGCCCCCAGCATGATCATGAACATGCAGCTCAGCCCGTACGCCAGCCGCTGGTGTATCTCGGCCTGGACTCTGGCCAACAGCCTCCTCACCGTGCGCGTGCGCACCTCGTTGATCTCGTTCACGATCTCGGGCCAGGAGCGAACCTCCGGATCGGTCAGCAGGGCCGCCATGTCAATGCCCCGGGCGGCCTCGACCAGGTCGCCCGAAACGGCGAAGGGGCCGATCTCTTCTTTCTTGCTGATGCGCGGGCTCTCGGGGGCCTCGTCGGGATAACGGATCTGCACGTCCAGCAAGACCAGAGCGGCGCTCGGGACCGGGTACAGCCTGCTCCACACGCCTTTGACGTTGGCCCTGCGGGCGAAGAGCTCACGTTTCAGGCGCGGCCCGCTGTACTCGCGGACGAGAACGGTTCGGGTCTGCGGCGGGGAAGATTCCCTTTCGGCCGACGCCGGCTCGGGCGGGCCGAGCTGAACTTCCTTGCCCGGGATGACCCGTGCCAGGCGAGTGCGGATCTCGACGCGCTGAGGCGGCATTTCCCCCCCGGGGGGGGCGAACTCCTGCAGTTCGTAGCCCCCCGTCCCCCGAATCGTCTGGGCCACACGCTCGTAAAACCGCTGGATGCAAATCTTCCGCTTGATCTTCTCGAGGGCGTAGGCCACGGCGCTGCTTTCCTCCGGCCGGGTCCACGTGCGCCACAGGCGGTTCCAACTGTAGGTCCTCGGGCGGTCTTCCATGCTGGGCAGTTCGCCGACCCTCATTCCCTGCCGCTGGGCCATACCCACCGTCCCGCCGCTTTGACGAAACAGCGCCGGATTGGTTGGATAGAAGACAGCGATGGTCTGGTCGCCAACGTCGCGGAATTCCAGCTTGGCGCTGGCGGCGGCCAGACATACGGCATCGTTCGGGTCCGTCAGGTCCAGCCCCACCACCCCGATAACCCAGCCTTCCTCCGGCCGGACCTCGGTGGCATGGAACAGCAGGTTGGAATACTTCACGTAGCACTGCCTCTTGAGCCGGTGATAGGCGATCTGCTCGAGGTTGCGCTTGGCAGTTCTTTCCCATCGCCCCAGCAGGGCCGGAGCCAGGTAGAACTCCAGCGTCAAGGTCACCACGGTGACGACGACTCCCAGCCAGACGGCGGGCCTAAGCAGCGACAGGGTGGAGATGCCGCTGGCCCGGCAGGCCATCAGCTCGTTGTCCTGGCTGAAGCGTCCGTAGACGATGGTCGCGCCGAACAGCGCCCCGATGGGCAGCGTCAGGGAGGACATCAGCGGCAGGATGTAGCCCAACAGCCTGAGAGCCTGCCCGGCGCCGAGCCCCTGCTCGCGCAGCGGCTCGATGACGGCAAGGATGGTCATGACCACCGTGAGCGCCACGGTGGCCAGCAGCGTGGCCTTGATCAGCTCCTTGGTCAGATAGGTCTTGAGCGTGCGGATCACGGCAACTCCGCCTCCCGCACGCCGGCGGCCACCTGGCGTGCCCGCGAGCGAGACACCTTTTTTATCGCCCGGGCCAGGCGGGCGACGCCCTCGAAGATGGCCTGCTCGCTCACCGTCCCGAAGGTCAGCCGCATGTGGTTTTTCGGCACCGGGCGGCGCGGGTCCGGCCCGTAGCAGTACTCCCCGGGGACATACGTCACGCCTTCGGCCAGCGCCGCCCGGAACAGGGGCCCTTCGCGGCCGGTGTCCATCCACTCCGGCAGCGTCAGGTACACGTACAGGCCGCCGCCGGGCCGGGTCCAGAAGGTCTTGCCCGGCTCAAAGTCGCCCAGCTCCTGCTGCAGGGCCTGGAGCATGGCGTCGCGCTTCTGCCGGTAGCGCTGCCGCAGCATGGCCACGTGCCTCGCGTAAATGCCGCTGCGCATCGCTCGCAGCAGCAGGTGCTGGACGAAGTTGGAGGAGCCGAAGTCGTGGTTGCCCTTCTGGTTGAGCACGGGCTCGACCAGATCGTCCGGAAGGATGGCATATCCGGCGCGCAGGCCGGGGGCGAACGGCTTGCTGAAGGTCTGGGCCAGCACCACCTGGGCGTTGTCGCGCTCGAAGCTCTTGATGCTCCGGGGGGCGACCCCCTCGCAGCTCAATTCGCGGTAGGCGGCGTCTTCCACCAGACAGATGCGGCCGTGCCTCGAATACGACCGCACGATTTCGAGCATGCCCTGGCGCCGGGGCTGCGACAGCGTGATGCCGGTCGGGTTCTGGTGGTAGTCGCAAGTGTAGAGGAGCTTGACGCGGTGGAGTTCGCCGTGGCGCCGGAGCTCGGCCAGCACCGCCTCCAGGGCGTCGAGCTGCATGCCGTCTTGGTCCATGTCCACGGCGCGGACGCTGGCGCCCAGGCTGGTTATCGCGGCGGTATACACGAAGTAGCTCGGCCATTCGGTAATGACGATGTCGCCGGGTTCGACCAGGATGTCGGCGACGATGTACAACAGCTGCTGAGAGCCGGACCCGACGACGACGTTGTGGGCGTCGACGGACAGGTCCTCCGCCGCGACGCCGTCGAGCTTGCAAACGTGCTCCAGCAGCGCCTGGCGGAGCCCGGCCAGGCCTTCGGTGGACCCGTACTGCAGCGCCTCCTTGCCGGCGGCCTCGTCGGCCAGCAGCTCCTGCGTCAGCCGGCGCATTTCCTCCGCCGGCAGCGTCTTCTGGTCCACCAGCCCGGCCGCCAGCGAGATGAGATCCTTCCGCTGAACGGCAATCCTCATCAGGTAGGTGATCGGCTGGGCGGCCGTGCGCCCGGCCTTTCCCGAGAAGCCGAATCCAGGAAGCCTAGCGGCCATACGTCCTCCCAAGCGGTTACCGAGTGTAAGTCTATTGGGGCCGGGCCACGTGTCAAGGACGAACGGCGGCCGCCTGGGCGAGGCCGTCAGAGGACGCTGCGGCGGGCAGGGGGCAAGGCGGCTCGGCCTTGCCCGCGACCAGCCTGGAATCGGCTGCAAGACTGCCGCTTATGGAAATGGAGCTGAGCTTGACCGGCCGGGAAAGAGAAATCGCCGAAAAGGACTGTTCGGCGAGGTAAGTCTGTGATAAACTTGCGTATCAGCATGCCGGAGTCTGGAGACGCTGGCACCCTGGAGTGGCCATGAGACGAGCAGGGGCAGCCTGCCTCCTGGTGGGTATCCTGGCGGCTGCGGCCGTCGGCGACCGCGTCCTCCTCAAAGATGGGCGCGTTTTCGTGGGGAAGGTCACCGAATCGGAGGGGAAGGTTCTCATCGAGATGGTCTACGGGACGGTCAGCTTCCCCGCCGCCGAGGTGGAAGACATCGTTCGAATGCCCACGCCCGCCGACATGCTGGAATGGCAGCTGTCGCAGATCGATCGCAGCGACCCCAAGGCCTTGTTCCAAGTCGCAGAGTGGGCCAGGGATAACGACCTGCCCCACCAGGCCGACGAACTGCTGCGACAGGTCCTCGCCCTCCAGGGCGACCACGTCCGCTCGCGCAAGCTGCTGGGTTACCTCAAGGCCGAGGGCAAGTGGCTGAAGGTGCCGGCGGCGCTGCAGTTGGCCCGGAGCAAGCTGGCGGCCGGTCAGTACAAGGCCCTTCTGGATGAACTCTTGCCGGCCATCGAAGAGGTGGCCGACGACGCCAGGATGCGGCTGGAGGTCAAGGAGATAGAGGCCCACTGCCGCCTGCAGACGCGGCAGTTCGACCTGGCCCAGAAATGCTTTGAATCCCTCACCGAGAAGGCCGCGCCGGCGGAGTCGGCCGGGTATTCCGCTATCGCGGAGATTCTGGCCGCGCACCCCGACGGGATGTACGTGGTGACCGAGAGCTATCCCCCGCTGGCCATGCTGCTTGGCGACCCCGTTGACGCCGTCAAGCCGGGACCCGCCTCGCTGGCCCAGCCGAAGGTGCTCGCCGCCGCCCTCCGCGACCGCGCCAAGCAGGCCATCGCCCTGGGCCAACAACTGATGGCCGAGGCCAGGAAGTTCGAGCGCACCGAGCCGGAAGCCGCCAAGAGCCGATACGAACAGGCCAAGAAGCACTTCGACACCGCCGACCTGCTCGTGCCTCGGATCGCCCGCAGCTTCCGAGTCGAGATCGCCCGGCGCCGCATCGCCATGATCCGCACGGGCATGAACGTCCAGGCCGAGGTCTTCGACCGGCTCATGGGCGAGCTGGGCAAGAAGAACCTCACTCCCGCCGCCTACAAGGAGCAGAACGCCCGTATGCTGCGGGCGCTGAATCATGTCCATTCGGACCTGAACGCCATCCTGGAACTGGCCGAGCCCTTCGAGCGCGAACTCGTGCTGGAGATCACCGACGCCAACGGCAGGCTCGGCACCGTCAACGCCCTGCGCGAAATCCTGACGAAGGAGCTGAATGCCCTCCGGTAGGGTGATCATCCCGGCGGCCGCGGCGCTGCTGGCGGGCCTGGGCCTGACCGCCCTGGCGACTACCCGCCCCCCCTCCGCCACCGAGCGCATCCAGCAGGGACTCACCGCCCTCAGCGACAACGACCTGGCCCGGGCCGAACGCATTGCCGTCGCTGTCGCGGAAGCAAATCAGCCCGGCTCCTGGCGGGCTTGGCTGATCGCCGCCGCCGCCCGCCAGCGCCAGGGCCGCTACCAGCAGGCCCAGGATGCCTACCGCCAGTTCCTGGCCCTGTGCGACCGCCCCGCCGAACGGGCCCACGCCATGGAACAGATCCAGCGCTGCCACTGGGCGGTGGCTCCGCGCAAGCCGGCGGTCGTGTCGCAGATGCTCAACGAAAACCAGCGCAGGGCGCTGGCCCTCGTGAGCGAACGCCCCTACACCGAGTCCACCGAGCACTTCGCCGTTCAGGCCTACAACGCGGAACTGGCCAAGCTCGTGGCCCGGCAGGCGGAGACCGCCCTGGCCCGCATCTGCGAGGAGATCCTATCGAGCCAGGCCTACCCGCACATCGTGAACGTGTACGTCTGGCCGGACGCGGTGGAGTACCAGAAGCATGCCACCAGCGCCGCCGAGTGGGCGGGCGGGTCCTTCAGCCTGACGCATGGAGAAGATGGACAACTCATCCGCCGCATCGACCTGACCCAACTCGACAAGCATCGGCACTTCGACACCGGCACGCTCGACCGGGTTCTGCCTCACGAGATGTGCCACCTCGTGCTGGCCGAGTATTTCGGCGACGCTCACTGCCCGCTGGCACTGAACGAGGGCCTGGCCATGATGGCCGAGGCCGCCGTCGACAACGCCCGGTTGCTGCTGGCCGGGGCGGCACTGGCCGGAAACAAGAAGATCGCCCTGCCCGGGCTCCTGCGAACCGAGGGGTGCAGTGCCGACAACGCCGACGTCTTCTACGCCGAATCTTTCAGCCTGACTGCCTACCTGCACGCCCGGCTGACGAGGGAGCAGTTCCGCGAGATGCTGGCGCAGATCAAGGCAGGCTTCCCGCTGGACGAGGCCCTCCAGCGGGCCCTGTACGTTCCACCGGACCCCGCCTTCCTGGAACGGCTGGCCCGCGCCTGGGAGGCCGAGGCCATCCGCCAGGCCCAGTTCCTCAAAGCCCTGGACGCCAACCCGCTTGCGCCCTCCTAGCGATGCTGCTGACCCCCGAAGCGGCGCAGGCCTTCGTCAGCTCAGCCCTCCTGCTTCACGCCGCGCTTTGCCTGAAGCTGCCGATGCATCTGCCTGCACCGTTCGTGCCAGAGCAGCTCGTATTCCTCGGGGCTCACCACCCTGCCAGCCAGGTCGGCTACTGTGTGAACGCCCTCTTCCCTGCACCATTCCACGCAGATCGCATACGCCTCCCAATCCAGCTCGTCTTCATCCCAGAATGCCCTCACCTCCGAAAGGCCTGCCAGGAAGGCCGCCAGGGCCCTGGTGTGCCCATCCGTAAGGATCACCTGCTCTCCGAGCTGCCTGACCGGAACAGGCTCGATGGACTCGGGGACAAGCGGGGCGGAGCTTCTCATCACCTCGGACAGCTTCTCGGAGCTGATGAACAACTGGCTCGGCTGCATTGAATCCAGTTTCATAAGGAACGTGCCTGGCATCTTTCGTTCCTCCCCCGGGGCTCAGCGTTCGTCCACCGCCTTGCGGATGGCGCGGATGTGTTTCGGCGTCGTCCCGCAGCAGCCCCCGATGAAGTTCGCCCCGGCCTCCACCAGCTTCGGCACGAACGACGCGAACTCCTCCGGCCCCATGGGGAAGCTCGTTCTCCCGTCCTTGAGCACCGGCAGCCCGGCGTTGGGCTTGATCCAGATCGGAAGCTCGCTCGCCTCGCGCAGCATCCGCGCCACGGCCACGTAGGGCTCAGGCCCGACGCCGCAATTGGCCCCGATGGCGTCAGCGCCGCCGGCCTGGGCCATGGCCGCCAGGTCGGCGGGCGTCTCGCCCATCATCGTGGCGGCCTTGTCCGGCCCGTAGGCGAAGACCATCGAGACCACCACCGGCAGACCGGATGCTTGCTTGGCCGCCTTCAGCGCGATCTCGGCCTCGGCCAGCTCGTTGAACGTCTCCAGCACGATGGCCTCGGCCCCGCCGCGGGCCAGTCCCTCAGCCGTCTCGGCAAATGCCGCGTAGAAGTCCTCCTCCGGCACGTCACCCGTCATCACGATCTTGCCCGTCGGGCCGAACGAGCCGAAAACCTTCGTGCCGGTTCCCTTGGCGGCCCTGGTGCTGATGACGGCGGCTGCCCCAGCCAGTTCGGCCGCCCGGCCGGCCGCAGCGTAGGCGTCCAGCATGAACCGGTTGGCCCCGAGCGTGTTGGTCATGATGACGTCGCTGCCGGCGGCGACGTAGCTTCGCGCCACGGCCTCGACCGCGGCCGGGTCCGCCGCGTTCAAAAGTTCCGGGCAGCCGCCCGCCGACAGGGCACGCTTCTGAAGCTCGGTGCCGTAAACCCCGTCGGTCACCCTGACCTCGCCGGCAAACGATTTCAGGTCCAGCAGCATGATCGAGGGCCTTTTCCCTTGCCGCGCAGCCAAAACCGTTGGCAAAAACGGCCGATGATGGTCATACTGTATGCAGCAGCGCCGACCTAGCTCAACGGTAGAGCACAGCTTTCGTAAAGCTGGGGTTGAGGGTTCGAATCCCTTGGTCGGCTTTCTTTTTGCGCCCGTGACGCCCCGCCGAGATCCCGCCGGTCAGTCGGACACCACCTCGAAGTAGTGTTCGAAGAACCGCTCCCGGTCCACGCTGAAGGCAACCGTGTGAGGCTTGTCATCTGTCCTGTCGCTGAAGACCGTCCAGCCCATGGTCGGTTCGCCCAGGGACACGGTGACCTTCCCCTGGCGATACTCGCACAGGTCGGGCTGGAAGATGCAGGCGGCGGCGAGGGGGTCGTGAAAGGTGATGCCGCCGGCCCGCCCGAACCACACCTCGGCGAAATCACGGACCGGCTGGAGCACCTTGGCGGTGAAGCGCCGCCGGCACTGCTCGGCGTCCATGCGACAGCGGGTGGTTACGTCCAGCCCGTAGCTGACGTGCCGCGGCGGGCGCGACTGGCAGCCGCCCCCGTACACGATGGCGGTGGCGTGCGGGTCGCCGATGGCGTTCCACTCCCCGCCCATGGCGTCGAAGAACCGCCCGCACATCAGCACCATCTGCTTCAGCAGCGAGGGGATCTCGGGATCGGTGGCGAACAGCAGCCCCGCGTTGGTCAGAGGGCCCACCGTCAGCAGCGTGACCTCGCCGGGATGGGCGCGGATGGTCTCGCGCATGAACTGGACGGCGGTGTTGGACGGGAAGTCGCGGCGCCGGTCCCACTGCCCCAGGGCGGCCGCCTGGGGGGCCTGTTTCTGCCGCATCTCGATGAGCAGCGCCTCCCGGCAGCCGGCGTGAACGGGAACGTCGTCCCGGCCGACGTTGCGGCACATGGCCGAGGCCATCTCCGCGCGTTTTTCCGGCTCGCCGGTGACGGTGGTCACGCCCAGCAACTGGCAGCGCGGCTGGCTGAGCAGGTACGCCAGGGCCACGGCGTCGTCGATGTCCGACCCGATGTCCGTGTCGAACAGCAGCTTGATCTTTTCGGCGGTCATGATCCGCTCCGGGGGTCTCAGCCTTGGTCGGCCTCGTGGCCAGAGCGCTTGTCCGATTGCTTGCCGCGCTGCATGGCAATGATGCCGGTGCGGGCCAGCTCGCGGATGCCGTACGGCCGGACCAGGTCGATGAAGGCCTCCAGCTTCGCCTCCGGCCCGGACAGCTCCGCCGTGAGGCTCTGCGGGGCCACGTCCACCACGCGGCCGCGGAAGAGATTCACGACTTCCACGATCTCCGCCCGCCGGTTGGGCGGCACCGAGATGCGGACCAGCATCAGGTCCCGCTCCACGTACTCGACGTCCTTGAAATCCCGCACGCGGACCACGCTGACGATCTTGGCCAACTGTTTCCGCACCTGCTCAAGCGTGCGGTCGTCGCCGACCGCGACGATGGTCATTCGCGAGAGGGCGGGGTCCTCGGTGCGGCCGACGACCAGCGAGTCAATGTTGAACCCGCGGGCCGCAAACATGCCCGCCACGTGCGCCAGGACGCCGGGCTTGTTCTGCACCAGTGCGGTGATCACGTGTCTCATGTTTCTCTCCCGCGCCGCCCGACCGCTCAAGCCGTCACCTGATCCGGTCCAGGCGCCTTTCCAGGAAACGTTCCACGAATTACACAAATTACACGAACCACACGAATCAAAGACTCTTTCTTCAAGGACTCGAAGCGGCAGGCTTGCTGCCTCATCCTGCCAACCATCTCCGCAGGACGCTTCCCGTCAACGGGTTCCTGATTCGTGCAATCCGCCCCGAAGGGACGGCCCTTCGGACCGTGTTCTGTCTCCGGCGCACGCCGCTGGCGGACGTTCTCCGCCCTGCAAGCTGTTTTGCAATCCGCCTAGGCCAGCCTTCCCATCTCCATTTCGTGCAGGCTCTTGCCGGTCGGGACCATGGGGAAGACGTTCTCTTCGGGCTCGACGGCCACCGCCAGCACGTAGGGCCCCTCGTGCTTGAGCATCGCGGCCAGGGCGTCTTCGAGCTCCCCGGGCTCGGTGACCCGCGCCCCGGTGGCCCCCAGGGCCTCGGCCAGCTTGGGCAGGTCCGGGCAGGGATGATCCACCGCCGAGTAGCGCTTGCCGTAGAACATCTGCTGCCACTGCCGCACCATGCCCAGGTAGCTGTTGTCAATGACGACGACCTTGACGGGCTGGCCGTACCGCGCCGCCGTGACCAGCTCGCCCATGGTCATGGCGAAACTGCCGTCGCCGTCCACGTCCACCACGGTCTGGCCGGGATTGCCGAACTGGGCGCCGATGGCGGCCGGCAGCCCGAAGCCCATCGTCCCCAGCCCGCCGGAGGTGATCAGCCGCCTCGGCCGGCGGAAGCCGTAGAATTGGGCGGTCCACATCTGGTGCTGCCCGACACCGGTGGCGATGATGGCCTCGTGCCGGGTCAGCCGCCCCAGCGTCTCGATCACCGCCTGCGGCTTGATCCTTCCGCCGCGAACGTAACTGAAAGGATACTGCTTCTTCCACTCGGCGATCCGATTCAGCCATGCCGTCCGCCGCACCGGCTTGATCAGCGGCAGCATCTTCTGGAGGATGTCCCTGGCGTCGCCGACGACGGGAACGTCCGCCGCCACGCTCTTGCTGATCGAGGCCGGGTCGATGTCCACGTGGATGATCTTCGCGTGCGGGGCGAAGGTCTCGATTCTGCCGGTGATGCGGTCGTCGAAACGCGCCCCCACGGCGATGAGGCAGTCGCATTCCTGCACCGCGTAGTTGGCAGTGGCCGAACCGTGCATCCCCAGCATCCGCAGCGACAGGGCGTCCGACTCATCCACCGCCCCCAGCGCCAGCAGCGTGGTGGTGACGGGGATCTTTCCTTTCTGGACGAGGGCCCGCAGCTCCTGGGAGGCCCCGGAGATGATGACCCCCCCGCCGACGTACAGCACGGGCCTTTCCGAGACGTTGATGGCGTCAGCGGCGGCCTTGATCTGCCGCATGTGTCCGGTGACGCGCGGCCTGTAGCCGGGCAGGTTGGGAGCCAGGTCCGGCTCGGAGGTCACCTTTTCCATGGTGGAGTCCACGGCGATGTCCACGAGCACCGGCCCGGGCCGGCCCGTGCGGGCGACGTAGAACGCTTCGCGGACCGTCCGCCCCAGCTCCTCGGCGGTTCGGACCAGGGCGTTGTGCTTGGTGATGGGGCGGGTGATGCCGGTGGTGTCGGCCTCCTGAAAGGCGTCGTTGCCGATCAGGAAACTCCGGACCTGCCCGGTAAAGGCCACCACCGGCACGGAGTCCATGTGGGCCGTGGCCAGCCCCGTCACCAGGTTGGTCGCCCCGGGCCCGGAGGTGGCGATGCACACCCCGACCTTGCCGGTGGAGCGGGCATAGCCGTCGGCCATGTGAGCGGCCCCCTGCTCGTGCCGTGTCTGCACGAACCGGATGGGCGACCTGTACAGTTCATCGAAGATCGGCAGCACCGCCCCGCCGGGGAAGCCGAACAGGATCTCCACGCCCTCCACCTGAAGCATCTGGTGGAAGATCTGGGCGCCGGTCATGCCGGCATAGCTGGAGGGGCGCGGCTTGCGGGTGCGAGGCTTGGCCCCGGGCTTGCCGCCGGTTCTGGGTCTGGCCCTGGTGGCTGCTTTGCTTTTCTTCGCCATGTCTGTCATCCGCCTTCCGCCGCCAGCGGCGGCTCGTTATTGCTCATCATCGTCCCTGGATAGCACAACGCTTGAGTCCCAGGGAGGTAACGAGGGGGTCGGCCGCTTCACACTCGACGAGGTGGAAGCGGCCTAGCGTACAATGAGCAGCAGGAGCGCAGCGAAGATCCCGGCCCCGCCCGCGCGGCAGGTGCCAATGGCCAGCTTCCGGAATGCAGAGATCGCTTTCATCGACGCTTATCCTATAATGTATGCCGCGGCCGGGAGCCTGTCAAGCCATTACCACGAATTCAATAAGACCACCCGGCAGCGGGCCTTCATGTCCTGGGGCACCGACTCCAGCACCTGGCGGGCCTGCCGCTCGCCGTCCAGCAGCATGAACACCGCACTGCCGCTGCCGGTCAGGTGCACCGGCTGGCCGGTGGCCGCCTCCAGCCGCTCGAAAACCTCGCCGACACCGGGCTGGACCTCAGCCGCCGCCGCTGCCAGGTCGTTCACCACCTCCCCCCGCCAGCGAGAGGGCGGCTCGGCCACGTGCCCGGCCGAAAGCATGGACTCCCAAAGCGACGGCCCGGCCGGCCGGGCCGGCTGATCTGCACGGGCACGGCCGGGACGGGTCCGCAAGGCGTCATACGCGGCATACACCTGCTGCGTCGGGCAGCCCAACTCGGGCAGATACACCAGGGCGTGGAACGGATGCATGCTGAGCGACTCGACCCGCTCGCCCCGGCCGCGAATCCGCACCGCCGGACCATCGAGAAAAAGCGGCGCATCCGAACCGAGCTCGGCCGCCAGCTCCGACAGCTCAGCCGCGGCGAGGCCCAGCTCCCACAGCCGGTTCAATGCCTTCAGCGCCGTCGCGGCGTCGCTGCTGCCCCCGCCCAGGCCCGCCCCCGGCGGGATCCGCTTCGTCAGCCGGATGTCCGCCCCGAAGGCCCCGCCCTTCTCGCGCAGCCTCCCGGCCGCCCGGAACACCAGGTTGTCTTGCTCGGCGCCACAGTCAAGCCCTGTGCAGTCGAAATGGATCTGCGCGTCCCCGCGGCGGCGAAAGGTCAGCTCGTCATACAGCGTCACCTTGGCGACGACCGAATCGATTTCGTGGTAGCCGTCCGCGCGCCGGCCAACCACTCGCAGGGAAAGGTTAAGCTTGGCTGGAGCCAGCCACAGCACCCACCCGTCGGGGCGGCCTTGCGTTTCCTCCCTGGCCGGGCAGAACAGGTCATGCCAACTCTGATTCGACACCGGTCAACACCTCAGGGTGGGCTGGAGATGTCCGCGCGCAATTCCGCCGGTGGGCCGAACAGGGCCCGCCGGATGTCCTCATCCGTGAGCTGGTAGATGAGGATGCTGTAGCCCACTCGGTCGGCAGGTTCCCTCAGGCGCAGCCAGGCGCACAGCCGGCAGAACCGCAGGGCATCCAGCAGTTGAATGCCCTCCTCGGCGTCCTCCTCGAAGGGCACCCCCGCCCAGCCAGGCGATGATTCACTCCGGCGAATGAGCTGGTCGTACCTGGCCAGCAAGCTCTGATAGACCCTTTCGTGCTCCCTGGTCCACGGACCGGCCGGGCGGACCAGGAGGGTCTGCAGCATGGTCGCGCTGATGCAATACACCCCGCCTCGGAGGGGCACCAGCAGACTGTTCCTTTCCCGGTCCGGGAACCCGGGCAGCCGCTCGGCCTGGATGCCGTAGTAGTCGGGGCTGCCGTTGCCAAAGTAGGAAAGATACAGGGGCGTGCGGTCTCGACCCATGAGCCCGCGGCGGTCCAGCCAGTGCTTCAGGCCGGGCAGGTCCTGCCCCCAGTCCAGGGAGCTGTCCACGAGGTGGCGGTAGGCGTTCTTGGGCCCGCCGGCCAGGGGGTTGAAGTAGGCGAGGTAATGCGGCCAGATGAGCAGTGACTCGGCCACCAGGGACAGCCCGGCCAGGGCCAGCAGGACCGAGGCCAGCCGGCGGCGCATCTGAAGCCAGTACGCGGCGGCGCCGGCCAGCACGAACATCGGGGCATAGGTCGGCAGGATGTGCCGGTGGCCGATGTTGAGGTGGCTGCGGATGGAAAAGGCCCAGTACACCGCCATCAATATCCACAGCGGCGCGGTCCGGTACAGCCCCTGCCCAAAGGCCGCCCAGGGCGAGGCCGCCTTTCCCTGCCCCGCCAGAAGCCACTGCCTGCGAGCGGCCGCCGCCGCCAGCAGCAGCACGACGAAGATCCCCAGCGGCGTCTTGACCAGGAAACAATACGGGAAGAAATACCACCAGCCGCGGTCGCTGTAGCGGCCGTTCAGGAACGCCCGCCGGAAGTGGGAGTATTTGTAGGCGTGAGCAAACCCGTACAGGTAGGCCTCCGGCAGCAGCCGGTGACGTCGCCCGAAGCCGACCGTCCCGCCGATCGTGCCGGTGTCGGCCAGCACCGCGCTCCAGCCGCCGCCGGCCAGGGATTGCTCCCCGCCCGGCCGGGCGGCGTGGAAGCTGGAATACCGGAAGCCGTAAAAGGACCAGATGACGACGCCCACGACCAGGGCGTGGGCGGGGATGATCCCCGCAAAGGCCGCCGCCCGCCACCGCCGCGATTGGATCCGCCTCGGCGGCCGCTTTCCCCAGCCGAGCGCCAGCGGCCTGCTCGACAACAGCCGCACGGCCATCAGCATCAGGGCCATCGGCACCACCAGCACGGCCGACATCTTGGCCACGAACAGCCCGCCCATGGCCAGGCAGGAGGCCAGCAGCGTCCACGGGGTGAGCGTGTGAAGCAGCTTCCACAGGGCGGCCAGCGACAGGGCGAAGAACAGGGCGGAGGCCAAGTCGGAGGTGATGAGCCTGCCGTGGGCCAGCAGGGTCGGGCTGAACGCGTACAAGGCCAGCGAGATCAAGCCGCCGACGGGCCCGAACAGCCGGCGGGACCAGAGCCAGACCACCACCCCCAGGGCGGCGCCCAGCAGGGCGATCATGGCCCGGCCCAGAAGGAGCATCCTGTCGGGGTCGTTGCCCAGCTCGTAGAAGAACTGGCAGCCGATCCGCCACTGGTCTGAGTTCCACCAGGCCGGCTGATCCAGACGGGGGAAACGATAGCCCCCCAACAGCAGCGGCAGCGCCGCCCACCTGCCGGGCAGGTTGCCGTTTTCGGGGTTGATGCGATAGTCGTTGTGGATCCAGTAGCAGTACCCGCCGGTGAGGTGCACGAGCTCGTCGGAAGTGGTGCACTTGCGAAGCGTGCTGGTCACGGCGAGCACCCAGAACGCGCCCAGCAGGGCTGCCGCCGCCGGGGCGCCGGTCAGCCACCTCCCGATTCGCCTGCTGCTGTCACCTTTGGGCTCAGATCGGGCCATCTTCAGGCTCCACCCATTTGCTGCGCCGCTTGCCCGGCACGTGCCCTACCTCCCCGGGGCGGACTTGCCGCCCGGCACCGGCCCGCGGGCCGCGGCCGGCTGCTGTCCCCGGCCGGTCTTCGACTCTGCCCCAGGTTCGGGGCTTCCTACAAAGACGGCGAAGGCCAGCAGGTACGCCCCGGCCCCGGCGGCGGCCACCAGCGTGAATCCCACCTCCATCGCCAGCAGCGTCGCCCCCACGGTGGCCACCACGCTGGCAAAGCCGTTGATCCCCCAGCACCAGGGCACCAGCGCCGGTTGTGAAAGGCCCAAGCGGCGCAGGGCGGTCGGGAACATGTGTCCCATGGCCACGGCCAGCGGGGCGATGACGACGACGGCCAGCCCGGCCTTGACCGCCAACGGCCAGGGCTGCGTCGCCGCCAGCAGGCTCCTCAGCAGCAGCAGGTAAACCACCGCGATGGCGACGACGACGATGCCGGCCCGGCGGATGACGCTCTCGGCCGGCCGGCGCCAGCGATGACTCAGCTGGCTGCCGAGGCCGGCGAACATCAGGAAGGCCCCGATGACCACGGCGGCCGAGTAGATGGGATCGGCCAGGTACACCGTCAGCCGTTGCAGAAAGTTCATCTCCAGCGACATGAAGCCCAGCCCGATCAGCAGGAAGTATCCCAGGGCGCGGGCCTTGCCCGTGGCGGCCCAGAGCAGGCGTGCCCGCCCGGCCAGGGGAAGCAGGATCAGCAGGAGCGCCACCGGCACGGACTGGAGGAGGGTGGCCACCAGCAGGAAATAGCCCAGCTCCACGAAGGCGGGGCTCAGCCCGCCCAGCTTCTCCCGAATCGTTCCCCAGGCGCGGAGGCGGAAGAAATGATAGAAGTACGGCCGGTCGTCGGTTGTCGCGCGAACGTCGAAGGCATAGTTGGAAAGGAACTGGTAATGCTCCGGGCCGAGAATGACCTCGGCGGCGTAGTAGTAATAGGGCATGTCCAGAACGTGGAAGCGGTTGGCCTTGTCCCGGGTCATCCCCGGGGTGAAGCACAGGTCGAAGCGGCGCTGCTGGCAGAATCCCTCTATGGCGTCCAACTGCACCTCGCTCACCAGGGAATCGAACAGGACCACGGTGACGGTGAACTGGCTGCGGATCATGACCAGGTGCTCGGCCGGCTGCCTGCCCCGGCGGCGCAAGGCCCGCTCGGCGATCACCAGCACGCGAAGCCCGTCCCGGGGCGGCGTCCGGGCCGGGACCGTCACGCAGATCATCCCCCCCGGCCCCAGCCGGTCGAGCATCTGCTCGAAGGCCTCGACGGTGTAGAGGTAGGATTCGCGGCCGGCCTGGACGCCGGCGGCGGCGGCGCCGAAGCCCCCGGCGGCCGGCACCTGGATCAGGTCGAAGCGCTCGCCGGCGCCAGCCAGGTAGCCGCGGGCCTCCTGCACCAGCACCTGCACGCCCGGACGCAGGTATATGTCGCCGCCCCGGCCCCGCAGCCGGCCCTTCATCAGCCCCGCAAGCTGCCCATTCATTTCCACGGCCACCACACGCCGGGCCTGGTGATATTTGGCCAGGCCGATCTCGCCCCCCCCGTCGGCGCCGAGCACCAGCACCGCCGGGCAGGTCAGCATGGCATACGGCAGGGCCTGCGTGGTCCAGTCGAGGAAGGCGAAGTCCTCGGCCTTGTGGGATTCTGCGGTCTGGGTCTCGCCCTGGCCGCCGGCGGGCCCGGTCGCCGGGTAGATCGCGCCAGCGAGCTCGCCGTCTATGGTGATGGCCGCCGGATGCGCGGGGATAATGGACTCAGGACAGTGGAGGCTCAGCGGCGGGATGGGATGCACGGCCGGGCCTGCGACGACCTCGATCCGTCCGAGCGGCCCTTCGGCCGCTGCGATGGTCCGGGTGCCGGGCATCAGCTTGAGCTGGTACAAGTCCTTTTCCTCGCTCATGGACGGCGTCCACGGCCAGAGCCAGTGGACGGCGAGAAGACCCGCCCCGGCCAGCACCGCCGCCGGCACCCCCGCCCAGCGCCGCCACGGCAGGCAGATCAAACCCGCCGCCCAGCCCGCGCCGGCCAGCAGCATCATGACCTGGGGCGTCGTCAGCATCTGCATGAGGAGCACCGCCAGCAGGCCCCCGGCCCCAGAGCCGGCGAGGTTGGCGGCGTAATGGCCGGGGATCCGCTCCGGGTCGTCCATCAGGGCCAGGCCAATGGTGGTCCCGGCCAGCAGCAGCGGGACCATGAAGATCAGCTCCAGCCCCACCAGGTGGCCGATCTCGTGGCGGGGGCTCAGGGGAAGCTGCTGGGTGTCCAGCGGAACGAGCTCGGCCGCCCGGACAGCCAGCGGCAGGGCGAGGGCGAAAAGCAGCGTGGTGGCGAAGAAGGCCCCGCGCAGGTGGCCGGCAAAGAAGCGGCGGAACAGCGTCAGCAGCGTGCCCCCGGCCCCGAAGCCCAGCAGCGCCGTGGAGATGACCAGGTAGGACAGGTGATGCCAGAAGCGGATCGACAGCACCCGCATCAGCGTCAGTTCCAGGGCGATGACGACGGCCGAGATCAGCGCGACGGTCAACCGGGTGCGGAACCTCGGCATGGTCGCTACTCTTTCCCCTCCGCGGACCGCAGCATGGGAACAAAGGCCACCAGCATGAGCGACTTGCTGCGGACGCTGCCGTCGGGCTGCTTCTCCACCAGCATGAGGGACTGCACGGCGTACCGGCCGCCCACGGGAATGACCATCCTGCCCCCGGGCTTGAGCTGGCCCACCAGCGGCGGCGGAATCACCGGGGCCGCACAGGTGACGATGATGGCGTCGAACGGCGCCTTGTCCGGCCAGCCGTAATACCCGTCGCCGGCGCGGACCTCCACGACGCCGTAGCCCAACTGCTTCAGCCGCTTGTCGGCCTCCTCCGCCAGCGGCTTGATGATCTCGATGCTGTACACGTGCCGGGTGAAGTGGGCCAGCACCGCCGCCTGGTAGGCCGAGCCCGTCCCGATCTCCAGCACCCGCGACTCGGCCGTCAGCCTCAGCAGCCGCGTCATCTCCGCCACGATGTAGGGCTGAGAGATGGTCTGCCCGTAGCGGATGGGCAGGGCCCGGTCATCGTAGGCCTCGCCGGAACGGCTCTTGAGCACGAACTCGTGACGCGGCACCGCCGCCATCACCTTCAGCACCGACGGGTCGGTCAGGCCGTACGCCCGGATGGTGCGGACCATGGCGTCGCGCTCTTCCTGGCGGGCGCTGAACTTGGGCGGGGTCCAGGCCGGCGCGCTCGCGCTGGCCGCCGCCGAGGTCGTCGCCGGGGCGGAGGCCGAGCGGGCCGGGCCGGCCGCCAGGTCGCCCGGGGCGAACCCGGCCCTGCGCGGCAGCACAAAGACGATGTACAGGAACACCCCCACCGCCGCTAGCACCAGGAGCACCCGCCACCCCGTCGCACCCATGCCCAAAGCCCATGTTTTCGCCGAAGACTGTGTCATGGCCGCCTGGATTCCTTATAACACAAGCGCGGGCTTCGTGCCAATAGCCGCCGTCAGGCGGAGAGAACGTCGGTTTTTCCGGATAACGACAATTGCACAGGCCCCGGGTAGCAATACAATACCCCAGTTTGTAATAGTGAGTTTCAGCAGGGAATGGAGTAACCAGGATGTCCGCGGCGGTAGAAGTTCGCCTGGAATGGCAGGAGATTCCAACGTACGGGATTCCCCCCGACAGCCCCTACCCGTCCTTCGGGCTGTGGGGGTGGCGGTCGGTTTATCCCTACTCCATGAAGACGGACCTGTCCTCCGGCCCGCCGACGCCGGTGAGGCATCGCGTGGCGGTGCTGGAGAACCGCTACGTGCGGGTGAGCGTGCTGCCGGACATGGGCGGGCGGGTGTACGGCCTGTTCGACAAGACGGCGGGCAAGGAAACCATCATGGTCCCGCCGTCCATCAAGTTCGCCAACGTCGCCAGCCGCGGGGCCTGGATCGGCGGCGGGATCGAGTTCAACTTCGGACGCCGCGGCCACACGGTCCTCACCGTCAGCCCCGTGTCCTGGGCCCTGCGGCGGGAGCCGGACGGGGCCGCGTCCATCTGGGTCGGCAGCGTCGTCCACCCCGTGGGGTCGCGCTGGGCGCTGCGGATCGGCCTCCGCCCGGACCGGGCCGCCATGGACATGGACATCCACACCATGGGGCCGCAGGTGCTGCCGGGGCTGATGTACTGGTGGACCAACGCCGGCGTCGAGGTCACCAGGCAGAGCCGCTTCTTCTACTTCGGCCTGCACGCCGACGCGAACCTGGGGCGGCACGGCTGGCCCGTCACCGACGGGCTGGACTTCCGCTGGTACCGCAACCGCTTTCTCGAGGCCGACATGTTCCTCATGGATGCCCAGACCGATTACCTGGGCTTCTACGACTACGGGCGGCACCACGGGCTCGCCCAGACGGCCGACCGGTTCCTGGCCCCGGGGCAGAAATACTTCACCTGGGGCACCCACCCACAGGGCCGGTACTGGGACGCCATGTTCTCCGACACCGGGCAGACCTATTGCGAGATCCAGCGCGGCCGGCTGCCCACGCAGGGCCTGACCGAGCCGCTAGGCGCCATGGCCTGCGAGTCCTGGCAGGAGACGTGGATTCCCATCCGCGACACGGAGGGCTTCAGCGCGACCGAGTCCGACCTGGTGCTGTCGGTCGTCCCGGAGGGCGACCGCGCCGCCCACATCCACCTGCTGGCGGTGGAGCCCAAGTCCAACCTTCACCTGGAGGCACGCAGCGGCGAGCAGTCGCTGGGCACCTGGCAGATCCAACGTCTGAAGCCCGAGGAAGTCTTCACCCAGCCCTTGCAACTGCCGCCAGGGCGGGCGTGCGACCGCGTCAAGGTCACCGACGCCGCTGGCAAGGTGCTGATGGACTGGCAGGAGTTCAAGTTCAAGGAAGAGGACTGGTTCAGCGAAAGCGCCCATCACCACGGGCTCGACGACTCCGACACCCAGAGCGTGGACCAGATGTTCACCCAGGCCGAGCGCTACCGCCTCAGCTCCTGGCGCGGATCAAGCTCCTACTGCAAGAAGCTGCACGAGAAGATCCTCGCCCGCGACCCGGGCCACCCCGGCGTGCTCCGGGCCATGGGCGAGCAGTGCATGCAGGCCGGCCAGTACGACCAGGCCGTCGAGCACTTCCGCAAGGCCCTGGAGCGGAGCCCGCGCGACCCGGCCGTGCTCACGCCGCTGGGCTGGGCGCTGCTCCGCCTGGGCCGCCAGACCGAGGCCGTCGAGGCCCTTGCCACCGCCGCCCGGCAGGAGTCGAGCCGGCGCAGCGCCCTGGTGGGGCTGGCCTGCGTCCACCTCCGTGCCGGCCGGGCCGACCTGGCGCTGGCCGCCGCCGACCGGCTGCTGGCGGAGTTCCCCGCCGACAAGTGGGGCCGCATCACCCGGGTGACCGCCCTCCGCCGGGCCGGGCAGGTACAGGAGGCCAAGCAGTCGCTTGAAGCCCTGCTCGCCGAAGACCCCATCTGGGTCCGCCCGCACGCCGAAGCCCTGCTGCTGGGCGTGGAGGTGGACCTGGCCGGCGGCAGCCGCAAGCTCGCCGATGACAGCGTCACCGCCGCCAGTCCCTACATCGAGCTGGAGCTGTGGGACGACGCCGCAGCCATCCTGGCACTCGATGAGAGCAACGAGCCCTTCAGCCCGGCGATCCGGCTGGCCCACCTGGCTTACGTGCAGCACCGTTCCGGCGACACGCAGGCGGCGGCCGCGACAGTGGCCAGGCTGGCAGAGGCGCCCGTGGAGCTGGCCCATCCCTGGGCCGAGCTGTCCATTGATGTCCTCAGGGCCCTGGCCGCCAGCTACGGCGACACCGCCGCCGTGCACTGCATGCTCGGCAACGTTCTGGCCAGCCGGGAGCTGGCCGACGAGGCCGCACAGGCCTGGGGCCGGGCCATCGAGCTGGGCATGGAGCACCCGGTCCCGCTGCGCAACCTGGCCATGCTCCTGGACCACCGCGGCGAGCACGAAAAGGCACTGGAGCTGTATCGCCGGGCCTGGAAGGTCTCGGGTAAGAACCGCTACCTCTTCAGCGAGATCGACGGCTTCCTCGGCTCGCGCGGGCTGCACGCCGAGAGACTGAAACTGTACCAGGAGCTGCCGGAGGAGTCCCAGGCCCGCTCCATGGTGGCCATGCGGCGGGTGCTGCAACTGCTGGACAACTCCATGTACGACGAGGCCCTCCAGGAGCTGAGCACGCGCACCTTCCTGCGAGGCGAGTACGAGCGGATGATCCGCTACAACTACGTCGAGGCCGTCGTGGGCGCCGCCTGCCCGCACATCGGCTCCGGCAACTACGACCGGGCCAGGGAGGTCCTGCTTAAAGGCCTGGAATACCCCCGCAACCTGAACATGGGACGCCACGGCACCATGCCCAACGAGTCCACGATCCACTACCTGCTGGGCGTGGTGGCGGAGATGGCCGGGCAAGCCGATGCCGCCCGCCGGCACTATCTCGCCGCCGCCACCGAGATGCACTTGGAAGGCACCCCCTACCACGCCTACGAGATGCTGGCCTGGCTGTCGCTGGGGGATCGGGCCCGGGGGATGTCGCTGGCCCACAAGATCGAGCAACTGGCACGCGGCGAGGCCGAGGCCCCCGCCTGGTTCCGCTGGTATTACGAGGAATCCATTCTCAAGTTCACCCACGGCCTGGCGCAGTTGGCCAAGGGGCGGATCGAGGAGGCCCGGCGGATGTGGCAGGCCATCCTGGACAACGAGCCCGACGCCCGCTGGGTCAGACTCCACCTGAACATGCCCCCGTGCCTTCTGGAACGGATGGGCAAGGCCCCGGCCTTCCCCGAGCAATGACCTCCCGAGCCCCGGCGTCCAGGCGCCGGAAGCGCATGGGTGCATGGCCGTCCAAACGACGCCAGATCAAGCTATCCGTGCTGGGTTGCGTGACGGGTGTCAGGTGCCCCCGCTGGCGCGTCGTGCCTGCCCCCGCGCCGCCGGCTATTGAATCGCGTATTTCCGACGTTCGGGGCTTCTATTGAGCTCCGGCCGGGGCGGTCGTGACAGGCGGCCCTTCGGGCCGCCGCTAAACGAATGCGGCCCGAGCCTTGGATATGCACGGCTCAATATCCCCCGGCACGACCGCCCACCCTTCCGGCCGCTTCCCAGACTATTCCCAGCGGGCCACGTTGTCGGGGATGTAGTGAATGCGGGTGCCGCCGCAGCCGTCGTCGCCCACGTAATTGAGCATGAAATCGCCCGTGGCCTCCTGGGCGGCGTGCGGTCCCGGCCAAAAGGAATATTTCTCAAGCTCGTCCTGTGGAAAGGCCCGGGCGTGGCCGTCCAGGTAGTTCAGGACGATCTTGCGGCCATGGCGGTCAAAACCCAGCGAGCCGTGGACCCAAGCCCAGCCCGGGCGGATGCACCACTCGCCCGGGTAGGTCGGATGCCACAGCGGGTACCGGTTGCCTTCCTCATCCTCCACCTCGGTCATGAAGTCGTTGTTGGTGTCGCCGCTGAAGACCATGCCGTTGGGGTTCCTCACGCTGTCGAAGGTGGGATTGTAAACGCTGCGCCAGTGCGCCCAATCGTAGTTCGGGCACACCCGCCCGTAGAACCGGGCCATTCCACCGCTGTCGATGTCCCAACCCGGAGGCATGCCGTCGTTTCCAGCCGTGTTGAACAAACCGCCGTAAGGGCCGTAAAAGCCCCGATTGGCGCGGACAGTGATGTTGGTCCAGTAGCAGGCGTGGTACTGGTCCATCGGGTTGTACACCCACACGGCCGGGTCGGCGCTGGGACAGATGTACGCCTCGGCGAACTCCCCCACCTGCAGGCCGCGCAGGTACGGGCCCGGGGGGCCCCCCACGTACGGGGACAGCAGGGCCAGCGCCCAGCGCTGGTAGGTGCCCGTCCATGGGCCGTAGTTGTGCGCATAGTTCAGGGGGAAGGACCCATAGTCCTCGTGGTACAGGTGCACCGCCCCGGCGATCAGCCGCTGGTTGCCGATGCAGGAGCCCAGCCGCCCCTTCTCCTTGGCCAGACCGATGCTCGGCAGCACCACGGCCACCAGCAGAGCGATGATGCACAGCACCACCAGCAGCTCGACCAGCGTAAGGGCAGGCCTTCCGCCTGACGTAAGAGGTCTCGATGCCTTCAATCTCGACATGTTCCCGGCTCCTTTCGGCGCGATTCGGACGCGATTCTCCATTCTCATCACGGTGGGACAATCGCAGCCACGAACGCCGGTCCGGACCGGCATGCTACCCCTTGCTCCACCCTTTCACTTGGATCAGTTTACACCAATTCGTGCCGGCCCGCAAGCGGCATTCTCCACGGACCCCTGCCGGCTTCTGCCCGGTCGAGGGCGCCTTCACTACTTGAACGTCCCGCTGGCGTCGGTCAGGGCGAAGAAGACCTGCTGCATGGTCTTCCACAAGGCCGAGCCGGCGGCGTCATTGCCCGGCCCGGGCGTGAGGTGCGTCCCGTCAGAGAGCATCTGCTTCAGCTCCTGCTGCATCATCTCCTCGTAGCAGTAGCTGGCGGGGACTTTCTTTTCGCGGCAGAGCTTGATCAGGGCCTGATTGAAGCGGATCTGGTCGTCCTGCTTGTCCTTCTCGTAGCCGCGGGGCGGAATGGTGGCCAGGATCGGCACCGTGCCGAACTGGGCGCAGGCATCGATGACGGCGGCCAGGTTGCTCATGGCCTGCTCGACGGCCTGGGCGCTCTTGGAGTCGTTGGTGCCGTACATGACGATGGCGAACTCCGGCTTGGACTCTTCCAGGTACTTTCCGATCATGGCCTTGCCGAAGTCGGTCCGCATCTGGCCGACGCCGCGGCGGACGGGGATGCCCCGGGCCAGCCACTGCCCCAGCGTGTGGGTGTAGGCGTCGGCGGCGGTGATGCTGTCGCCGGCAAACAGGTACACGTCGTGGCGGACCTTGCCTTTGCCGGCGGCGTGGATCGCCCGGACGTTCTCGGTGTAGCCCAGGCGGTCGTTCACGCGCTCGTCGGCAGCCGGCTCGACCTTCCCGCCGGCATCGGCCTTGACCTTCGCCTCCCGGGACGGCTCGGAAACGTTGCGGTCGTAGTCGGCGGCCGTGACGCGGTAGCTGTACCTGCCCCCGGCCGGCAGCGTGTCCACGAACCCGGGCTGGATGGATTCACCTACCTTGGCCCACCTGCCCTTGTCGGGCTTGCGGTAGATGCTGTAGGCGGCCGGGAAGGCGTTGTCCTTCGGCTCCTTCCAGGTCAGCTCGACGCTGCCGTCCTTGCCGGCCTTGGCCTTCAGCCCGCCGGGCGCTTCCGGCGGCTGGGTGTCCACGCCGCGGTAAATGATGAAGTTGTCGATCCAGTACTCGCTGCTGGCGCCGGGCTGCTCGGTCCCGTGGAAGAACAGGTTGGTGTGCCGGGTGTTGGCCGGCACCTTCTGCTGCGGCGGGTCGGCATTGTGGTGGAAGTCCTCCACCGCGTACACCACCGTCCGCCACACGTCGTCCTGCACCCGGGCCGGCGAGCTGGGCGTGGTGTTGTCCCGCTTCAGGGCGTCGTAGAAGTTCAAGGCCACGTTCCGCATGCCCTTGGCCCGGATGCAAAAGGCGATGTTCAGCCCGGTGGTGCCCTTCACGGCGATCTGGTTGGTCCGCCCGCCGAAGTGGCCGCCGGGCTTGGCCCGCTTGACGTGCAGGCTGCGGCCGCCGACGACGTACTCGGGGCGGGTCTCCAGCGCCACCACCCCGCTGGCCTCGTTGATGAAGGGGTTGGCACCGGAGTCGAAGTCGACCTTGGTGTACACCTGGATGCCGCCGCCCTCGAAGATCGGCTCGAAGGCCTTCTCCCCGGCTTCCTGCGCCACCGCGGCCGCGCCGGACAAGGCCGTGACCGCCGCCAGTATCAAAGCCGCTCGTTTCATCTTCCTTCCCTTTCCTGACTCGAAAACCGGCCCAAGGTCTCTCCCAGGCGAGAGAATCTACCGCATCAGCCCGCCGGTGTCACGAATGGCAAAGTAGATCTGGTCGAAGGTCTTCCGCAGGGCGGCCCCCGCCAGGAGGTTGCCGGCCAGTGACAGACTCACCCCGTCGTCCAAGAACGCGCCGCTCAGATCGGCGGCCATCATCTCCTCGAAGCAATAGCTGACGGGGACGGCCTGCTTTCTGCACAACCTGATGAGGGCCTCGTTGAACCTGCGCTGGGCGGCCTGCTCCTGCTTGACGTGCCCGCGCGGCGGGATAGTCGCCATCACCGGGACGGTGCCGCTGCCCACGCAGGCGGCGATGACGTAGGAGAGATTCCTCATGGCCGCGGCGATGGACTTGGCATCCTTTTCGTCCCGGGTGCCGAACATGATGACGGCAAACTGCGGCCTGGCCGACTCCAGCACCTGCTTGATCTGCGACCTGGCTAGGGCGGTGTCGCCGCCGGCGCGCCCCTCCAGCACCGGAATCCCCCTGTCCAGGCAGCCGGAAAGCGTCCGGTGGTAGCTCCACGGCGCCGTGTGGCTGCCGCCGAAAAACAGGAACACGTCGCGACGGTTCTTGCCAGCCCCCAGGTGGTAAATCCTGCGGACGTTCTCGGCGTAACCCAGCCGGTCCTTAACGCGGTCGTCGGTGATTCGGGCTTCCTTCCCGGCCGAGGTTACGGTGACCGGCGCGGCCAGCGCGGGGCGGGAACAGTTGTTCTCATAGTCGGCAGCGGTGACGCGGTAGCTGTACAGCCCGACGGCCGGCACCGTGTCCACGAACCGCGTCTGGACCGTCTCGCCGACCTTGCGCCACTGCCCCGAGACCCTGCGGTAGATGCTGTACACCGCCGGGAAGGCGTTGTCCTGTGGCTGCTTCCAGGTCAGCTCGACCTGACCGTCCTGACCGGGCTTGACCCGCAGCGTCATCGGCGGCCCCGGCGGAGCCGTGTCGTCGCCGCGGTAGATCACGAAGTTCTCGATCCAGTACTCCCCCTCGCCCTTGCGCGACTCGCCGGGGTAGAAGGTCAGGCTGGTGTAATCGGTCTGGGCGGCGACGGGCTCGGCCGCGGACCCGCCGTTGTAGCGGAAGTCCTCCGCGTGCAGGATCACCGGCAGCCAGAGGTCCTCCGTCAGCCTGGGATTCGTCCGCGGGGTGGTGTTGTCGCGCTTGACGTTGTCCCAGTAGTTGACCGAGATCGAGTCCAGCCCCTTGCCGCGGATGCAGAAGGCGATCTTGAGGTCCTTGGAGCCGGCCACCGGCGCGGCCAGGGTCATGCCGAAACTCCCTTCCGGCGCCAGCCGCGACACGTGCAGGCTCCTGCCGTCGAGGGCAAGCTCCGGGCGCCCTTCCAGCTCCAGCTTGGCCGAGCCGGTCTGCTTGAAGGGACGGTCCCTGTCGAAATCCAGCTTGGCGTAGACCTCGATCCCGCCGGCCTTCGATACCGCCCCGGCGTGGGGCTTTCCCCTTTGGGCCGTCTGGCCCAGGCACGACCCGGCCGCAAGAGTCAAAGCCACCGCCACCGCGGGCATGGTGTGTTTCATCCCCGGCTCCTTTCTCCCAGCGAGTTCATGAGCGCCAAGGCAGGGCGTGGCCGCGGCACCGGCGGCTGGGGCCGTGCGGCGCGGCCTCCTGTTCGTGCTACTCCTCTTGACTTGTGGAGTTCGCGGTCACCAGCTTCCGGATCCGGAGGTTCCTGACCTTTCCGCCGCCGATGATGTGCAGGCCCAGCCAGCGGGCCTTGGGGTAGAGGTTCGGCGTCTCCATCAGCAGCCGGCCGTTCAGCAGAAGCTGCACGCGCTCGGGACGGAAGCGAACCTCGCACCGGTACCAGGTGTTATCCGCCATCGGGCAGGGGCCGTAGTGCGGGATGGTGAGGTGGAAGCCCATGGGCGGGGCCCAGTACTCCCAGTCCCGCATCATCGCCACGTTGGACTCGTTGATGTGGTTGATGAAGGTGGCGTAGAAGCCCATCTGCTTGTTGTCCCGGTCCGGCGCGAACATGAAGCGGAACTGCTTGTTGCTGATGACGTCGGCGCTGATGACCAGGTCGTCATAGGGCAGCGGCTTTCTCATCGCCACCACGGCCGTCTGGGCCGGCTCGACCACCATCATGCCCTCGCCGGCCAGCACCTCGCCGCGGACGACCCGCCAGTTGGAGAGGCTCTCGCCGTCGAAGATCGCCTCCCACGGCTGCATCTCCTGGTCGGAGACGTTCATGACGTTGCCGGCGTCCAGCCAGAGGTAACCGAACCGGCTGGGGGTGTGCGAGGAGTAGTCGCCCAGCACGCACCAGGAGGTGTCCTCGGGGGGAGAAAGGCTGAAGCGGGTCAGGTTCATCCGCCAGACCCGGTTGATGCGGCCGGGCGTCAGCCCCAGTTGCCGGAAGGGAATGGCCAACTCGGCGGTCCACTCGCCCCGGCTGACCTTGGTGGCGACCTTCAGCTCGGGGTTCCAGGCCTCGCGCCGCCGCGCCAGCAGGTCCGCCCTCACCCCGCCGGGATTCAGGACCACCTGGTAGTAGTTGCTGCCGGCGGTGCCGCTGGGGTCCAGGAAGACCTCGACGGAGTTGTCCTGCCAGACCTCCGAGTCGTGGGTCCTGTTGGCCCACCTGGCGCCGTCGCGGCCGCTGCACTCACAGAGGTAGAACAGGTACAGGGCGTCCCGGGTGCAGACGGCGCGGGCGGTGGTGTGCGCGGCGGGCGGCCGCCGCTC